>JAJDEL010000912.1 GCA_029259835.1 Planctomicrobium sp.
ATTATTCCAGGTGATGAGGTCAATGTTGATATTTACGGCTCGAGCACTTGCGTCTCCCAGGAGAACGTTGACAACTCCTGGATGATTGCTTCCAGCTTCGCTGAAATGTCTCGCTGTTGGATTCACATTCTGATTGACTAATTGGATTTTACCAGAAAGTTCTGGAGGGAACTGTGTTGAGAAGAGTGTGGCAGGCCCACCGTACGCCCAACCATCGCTGCTGAGTTCTTGAGGGCGATTTTGACGCGGGTTCTGGATGATTTGACGCTCTGCAACAATAATCACATTTGTGGTTCCATCGGTCATGGATGCCATATTCGAACTGCTGTTCACTCCGAATACTCCAACATTCGTCTGATCCTGAGCAAATGGAGACCTGCTCGTAAGCGTTCCCACAATGACTGTTGCTGCAAGCTGTGCTGGTGTCAGGAAGTAGGTCTGCTGGTCACCGTTTACGTCATCCTTGAATGCGATCCCAGAGCCTGTACAGCCAGCGTAGTCGTTTCCTCCGGTGGTCCAGGAAGGGTCGATTCTAAGTGTGTTAGAATACGTGTCTCCGGCCTTCATCGAATCCCTCCGAGAAGGGCAATACAACGACTTGATGTTCTTCTTCGCTGGCAATTCCGGGCGACTGTTGGCATTCAGGAACAGAGGAGGAAGTTCCCCGTTTTGCCGAACGTTTGCATCAAATGACCAGGCATTGTAAATCGGGCCGCCATCCATCATGGGGAGGATATGCAAAAACCAGCTCGTTCCGTGTGCAGCCGGAAGGAGTTGTGTATTGTTGTTAGCATTGTAGTCGCGCGCTTCGTTAGGAGAAGCATATCGTCCGATGTTATCCGTATTGAAATAATTCGCAATTTGTCCAGGGGGAAACACCAAGTGGGTGTCATGGTAGTTATGTAACGCCAATCCAATTTGTTTCATATTGTTTAGGCACTGTGTCCTTCGAGCCGCTTCACGTGCTTGTTGAACTGCTGGAAGCAGTAACGCGACCAGAATTGCGATAATTGCAATCACCACCAGTAGTTCGATCAGAGTAAAACCTTTTTGACGCCGCCTCATGGCAATCTCCTTGATTGAATGCAAAACCCGGTAAGAGTTATGAAAATGGAGTAAAAAACCAATGTGTGTGAGAGGAACCAAGGTGACGTTTGCGTCATCTGGCTCTTCTTAAATGACTCACGGGAGAGTCGCAGTTGTTGCTCGTCTAAGTGAACACTCTCAAAATCTTAACAACATCATGCGTCTGATTGAAACTCGCTGTCAAGTCTGGTACCGAAAAACCGAAGTTCTACGATAAATTACGATTTAGAAGTGGTTCGAAGGATTCAGACATTTCTTCGACATTTCCCCAACACTTTGTACGCTTGAATGCGACTTACCGATTGGATGAAGTTCACATTTTTCTACTCGCCATGGAAAATGCTCGGATGATATGCACGAATAATCGTTTGTGGATGACAAGCCACTCTCGAATTGAGCCGACTCGAGAGACCGATTCGTCAGGTTCGTTTACTTCCATAACTTCGTCATGACTTGTAGATTAGGTGCGACCACGCTGGGCAATCATCGATCAATGAAAGCTTTGAAATGAAACAGTTCTCCCACAATTTGCGACTGGCGACCTTAATGGCTGCGGTCATTTTCTGTTCTGGTGCCATTGTCAACTCGGATTCTTGGGCAGAGGACGCCGCTTCTCCTCCAAAAGTTGGAAGCAAAGCTCCAGGCTTCGAGCTCAAGGATTTGTCCTCTGGAAAGAAAATTTCCCTGAAAGAAAAACTAGAGAAGACACCAGTCGTGCTTGTCGTTCTGCGTGGCTTTCCTGGGTATCAATGCCCAATCTGTTCTCGCCAAGTCGGCGGACTGATCCAGAATAGTGAAGCCATTTCCAACGCAAACGCAAGCGTGGTGATGGTCTACCCAGGTTTAGGGAATCAGCTAGAACAGCGCGCGAAGGAGTTCTTTAGCCGCCACAAGCTTCCGAGTAATTTTACCGTCGTGACTGATCCGGATTATCGATTCACAAACAGTTATCACCTTCGGTGGGATGCCCCGCGTGAAACTGCATATCCATCAACATTTGTCATCGGGAAAGATGGAAAAGTTGTCCATGTCCACATCAGCAAAGGTCACGGGAATCGAACGAACCCCAAAGAAATTGTGAAGGCTCTCGGAACTCTTTAAGCGAGGTCTAAGTTCCGGCCGGTTAGCAAGTTGGAGAAGCTGCTCTACTCTTCAGAGAGTCCCTCAGCGAAGGCTGCCTTCGGGAGTTCTTTACCTGTGATGGCTTTGAACTGAGCAGCGACTTGCTTTGTATAAATTTCTGCCGAATCGAGAGTGCGTGCCCCGCGCAACCGAGCTTCCGTCATCATTTCGGTTTCGAGTGGCAAGTCACTTAAGTCGAGGACAGTCATGTTGGACTTAAGAACAGATGAGTTGATTTGCCCATGCTGTGATCCGATTTTGATATTCGGATCAGCGACGATCATCACATCGACCAAAGTTTCGTACAGATTCTGATACGGAACGAATCGGCATCCATGCTGTGCAGCTGTCCGAGATGCTTCCTTATCGTCTGGCCCACAAACGCTGACCATTCCCTCACGTTGAGTCACGGCGTAGACCATTGAGTTCGCGATCCCACCGTTGCCGACGATCAAAATGCTCTGTTTCTTTAAGGACTGATTTTCTTCAATCAAAGATGATTCAAGCGCTTTGAGTCCGCTTCTCCAAAGCGCGTTGTAGCCGTGCCAGCCATCGCTGCGTTTGAGAAGTAAGTTGATGTACCGGCTCTCTGCATCGTGTTGATCGACGTGGTCAGCTAAATCTAGAAGCGCCTGTCCATGCTTGCTGCTCACAATGATGGCCCGGATTTTCAAAATGTCGAGCATTTTTTTCAGTTCGTCAACCTTTTCAAGTTCAATGGGCAGGCAGCGAACATTCAACCCTAACTCCAAAAAAGCGGCATTCAGAATCCGGGTCGTGATCCTCTGCGCTTCACCAAAACCAGAGATCGCAACGAATGTCGTCTTTCGATTAATGTCTTTGCAGTGGTAGGTTTCATTCAACTCGAAAACGGTCGCCTGACCTTCGTGTGCTTCCATCCCTTGTTCGAGTGCGGCATAGATCCACGGCGAACTATACTTCCGACCGAGCAATGAAAACGTGAGTTCCGGTTTTCCAAGTCCCATCCCGACAACGGGGAGCATTCGTTTTTGACTTACTGCCGCAAGCAGAGGCCATGCTGCGCCCAGTGTGGGAGTTGGCCATGTGAACTTGACGACATCTGCTTTGGCGTTGGACGCTTCGTCAAAAATGCTGTCGATATCCGTTTCCGGACGGTCCAGCCGAGTGAAGCTAATCACGCGCTGTGTTTCCCCGTAGCGCGGAACATCTTTGGCGATATCCAAGTCGAGTTCGATGTAAGCAGGATTCGCGACAATTGCTTGACGGAGCAACATGAGGCGTTCTTCTTCGGTTCCTCGCCATTGACCACCATCTTGAGGACGACGACAAGAAACGATGACTGGCTTATCGATGCACGTCACAAGATCTTTGACGTCCGGCTCTTTTGAAAAATGATCCAGGCATAGCTCGACAATGTCGCCATGACGAGCAGCATTGAGCATATCGGCTTTGGCGAGTGTACGGGACTTCGGAGTGACGGTGATGCAAATCACGTTTTGACCTCTCTAATGACTCAGTCGAATGGGAGTCAGGCTTTGGCTACGAATCTTAACGGTTCAACAACTGTTTGTCCTCTGCAATGAGTCCGTGAGAGTCTGGGCGATCCTTCCTCCCCTCAAAACTGTGAGTGAAAAGTTTTGAGTGCACGGAAATTCACAGTTAATACGCTCCAAGATCTTCCCATGTGGTGTCCGGGTAGATGTCTTCTTTCTTGAGACATAGTTGCTCAGAAATGATTGCCCGTACCTTCAATGCAATCATCGGATCAACGTCTGGTCCGCACAGCCTCAAGAACTCTTCATCACTAATTGGAGGGTGTGCTTCGGAATACTGTTTGCCTCTCTTGTACGATTCCCATCCTTCCCGAATGACCAGAACGAAAAATCTTGACAGGCCTATCCCCACTGAGAGGAACAAGATGATGACCAGAGTTTGCATTGAGTTTTTCCTTTTTTCATGCAGAGCGATAAAACTCATTCGCAGCTCCAACACCGGAACCTGCGATTGCACTGCAACCAGCGGCGAGTAGGCAGTTTTCGAGGGCGGCGAGGAACAACAATACATTGCGCTGCGTACAGGCTTCACCCATTAACCCGATCCGCCAGGTTTTGCCAGCCATCGGACCGAGACCACCGCCGATCTCGATTCCGAAGTCATTGAGCAACTGTGACCGGACAGCTTTATCGTCGACTCCATCCGGAATCAAGACCGCGTTGAGCATCGGCAGGCGATGCTCTTTGGCGACTGCAAACTTCACACCCATTGCTTCCAAACCAGCACTCAATGCGAGGTGATTACGTGTGTGCCGTGCGAATCGAGTTTCGAGACCTTCGTCAAAAACGTCTCGCAGCGCCTGATGAAGACCGTAGTTCATGTTGATCGGCGCTGTATGGTGATACGCCCGCGACTGGTCACTCCAATAGTTGCGGACCATCGACATATCAAGATACCAGCTGGCAACTTTTGAGTTGCGGGTCTCCATAACTTCAACTGCTCGATCACTGAATGTGACCGGAGCAAGACCCGGTGGACAGCTCAGACACTTTTGGGTTCCAGAGTAAGCAGCGTCGACATTCCAGCGGTCGATCTCAACCGGTAAGCCGCCCAGAGATGTCACGCAGTCGATGAGCAACAATGCCCCGGCATCGTGAACAATTTTTGAAATCTCCTCGATCGGCTGCAGCGCCCCAGTCGATGTTTCTGCGTGAACAATCGCAACGAGCTTTGGGTTGTATTCTTTGACGGCTGTCGCAACTTCATCTGTGGTGAAGACTTCACCAAATGGGCGCTCAATCGTCATCACTTCGCCACCGCAGCGAGCCGCCACGTCGCTCATTCGGCCTCCAAAGACGCCATTGACGCAGACCAGAACCTTGTCGCCAGGCTCGATGAGATTGACAAAACAGGTTTCCATCCCGGCACTGCCAGTTCCACTGACAGCCAGCGTCATTTTGTTTTTCGTCTGAAAAACTTCACGTAGCATTCCTTGAACTTCATCCATTAAGGTCAAGAAATAGGGGTCGAGGTGCCCCACCGTTGGGGCAGCAAGTGCTGCCAACACATGCGGGGCGACATCGCTTGGTCCGGGTCCCATGAGAACGCGACGAGGAGGATCAACAGGTTGGGGAATCGAAGCCGCCATACATATTTCCTATGATGCTTTCAGAAAATCAGAAACTCTTTGAACAGTGAGTTTAGAAAAATAAGGACAAATTGTCAGCAAAGGAGCTTGCTTTTGAAGTTGAGGGTACGAACACTCGTTCACGAGGCTTGAAAAAGGCATTCTGTGAAACAGATTACTGACTGATTCGAGGTCAGGTCTAGAATTTTGAGATCAGCTAAATCGGTTCCGTGATTTTTTTAACGATAAGGAGTGATTTGTGAACACACGTGAAGCATTAAAGCAGTCGATTGATATGGGGGAGTTCGTCTCCATGGGCTACCTGCAGGATCTGACAGACGAGGAGATGATGCATCGTCCGGCGGAGAAATCGAATCATGTCAAGTGGCAACTTGGGCATTTGATTGCCTCTGAAAATTTCCTGATCGAAAAAGTTGCTCCTGGTCAAATGCCAGCACTGCCAGAAGGGTTTGCGGAGAAGTACGCAAAGGAAACCTCATCGAGTGACGATCCGGCCTCATTTGACTCCAAGGATGAACTCCTGAGTCTCCACAAGGCCCAAAGAGAAGGAACGTTGAAAGCCCTTGAATCAATGAGCGATGAAGATTTCAGTAAAGAGACCGGCATTGAATACGCTCCAACAGTCGGAACGATCTTCTCGCTGCAAGGCAGCCATCACCTGATGCACGCCGGGCAATGGGCAGTGATCCGACGCCAACTCGGCCGAGAACCGATGTTTTAAGAGTTGCTTTCTCGTACGTCATGGTTTCGCTCTCGCTTAGAGAGCGAGACGGCGTGAGATGCACACTCGCAAAGAGATCGCACTTTACTCAGGGACAAACAAAATCAGGGAGGCACAATCTAGTTGTGCCTCCCTGATTTATTATCTGATACTGTGTTCCAACCATTATACAGTTGGAAACAGCGACTCTGCAAAATTAGGCTGACGCAGCATTTGTGTTCGCAGGTTTACGACGACGTCGGTATCCATACCCACCCATCACAAGCAAGCCAATTCCGCCAAGAATCAAGCTTGATGGTTCTGGGGTGACAATGAGTGCGTCTGCGTTAAACATCCCTGTAAACGTTGCCCCAGTTGTCCTGAGAATTAGTGTATCAATTTGACTCAATACAACAGGGTTAAATGCGGAGAAGAGAAAATCGATATTTTCGCCTACAGTTCCGTTGGGAATCACAATTGGAACAATTGACTGCAGAGCCAAAGATCGAATTTCAATTTCTATTTGCAAATCCGTACTGCCTGCCCACGAGACACCCTGCAACTGAAAACTGAGATTGGCAGGACTCGAGTTCACAGGAGGCAAAATAAAGCCTGTGCTGAAATTGTCATAAATCAATTCAAATGAACCAGGTGTAAACGCACCAAAGAACAATTCTCCAGCAAAAGAATTGTCGATATCCGTGATACCAAGCCCTGTACTTGAAAGAGTTCGGTCAGCATTAAAACCAAAATCTCCAAGTGGAATCTGTATCTCAGGGAGGCCAGTGTTGAGTTGAGGATTACTGAAATCGTCAATGACAAATTCAGCGGAAGCTGAAGCCGACGCAAAGAATAAAAGAACAAGTCCGAGGAGTATTTTCTTCATGAAATCTACCTTTTATTTTTGAATCATGAAATGATTGTTTGAGCAGCAATAAGAGACGAGCCTGTCTCGTTAAACCTAACGAGACATCAGGCGAATCATCCAATTGGTGGTCGAAAAATCCCATCGGAAAAGGGTGGAGAGACTTTGAGTTCAGGAACATCACGTAAGTAGCTAAAGAAACGACTCTTCTCCAGGTTTGAAACATCGAGAAGTACGGCGGGTGCAGCACCCGCCCCGAATCCACAAATGCTCGTCCCACCAGCGGAAGTACCGCTCGTTCCAGAACCATTTTGCTGTGCAAGTAGATTATTATGGGGCAGTAACAAATCGTTGACTTCCAGAACTTCAAGTTCATCAGAATGCCCTGAACTTGCAACGAAACAGCTCGATGTTGAGAGGTGAAATGATTGTGTGACAGAGATTTCAACAGGTTTTGCAGCAATAAACCCAGCTTCAGAATGCCCTTGGACGATTCCAATAAACAAACCCACTTTGAGAATCAAAA
>JAJDEL010000913.1 GCA_029259835.1 Planctomicrobium sp.
GGGTACCAGCGTCTCTTTGGCGCGGACTCATCCTGCGGGGAAGGGATGATGACTGGCTCATCGTTTAGTGGCTGCGGCGCAAGATAACGCTTCAACTGGTCCGCGTTCGGTTCACCTGTAATCCACGAGAGCAGGTCGACAGTCTCCGTCGCATCTTCGGACGCGATGCGTTTGATTTCTTCGAGATAAGGCTCGGCATCCGCGTGGATTCGCAGGTCGATACAATAAATTTTTCGGTCCGGAACGTTGACCGCTCCAATCGCGTCGGGGTGTTGATCTTCTGGAATTTCCTCTTCGTCTTCATCGAACTCATCGTCCGAGGTAATCAGTGTGAACCCTTCCTGCCCCCGCACGTTTTGTCGATCCAGTACCCATCGAGCGCCCCGTGGATAAAGCCAGGAAAGCAGTACAACATCTCCCGGAATTGACTTAAGAAACAACATGCCTGTGTGATCGGCGGACATATCGTACAAGTGCGGGATCAGCGAAACTTCAACGTCTCCTGCCAGCAGGAGCTGCATCGCAATTTCTTCCTCAAGCTTTCGGTGCTTGGGGTTTTTGCTTTGTCCTTGAGAGAGGACAACTGTCAGTTTTTTTCCGGCCATGATGTCACAAGATTTCGTCAAAGTATTTTGCCGCACACTTGAAGTGTGTGGCTAAAAAGGGTGTGCGTCAATGGTGTACAGCGTTACCCCTCGTTCACCTGCCCTTTAATTACCCGTTGAGTCTCTTCCCATTTTGTACTTAAAAAGTCAACGTACTGCTCTGGCGACATGAACTTCATTTCTGTCTCAAAATTGTACAGCCAGCCAGCCCCGTATCCATCGGTATTGATTGCCGATGGATCGTCGAGGAGGTTTTCATTGAAGGTGAGAACTTTTCCGCCACCAGGTGGAAAGAGTGACGAGACCGCCTTGGAGCTTTCAATTTCTCCAATTTCCTGCTGCGGCTTCACCACTGTGAAGGCATCAACCGTCCAGTCAAGGAAATAGACATCTTGAAGCAGCCGCACCGAATAGGCCGTAAACCCAATTCTGAAGCCACCTGGCCCTTCTTGGGCCCAGAGATGGTTTTCACAATAGTTACGGTCGGTCGGAATCTGGGCTTCGTAACTGCCCATCATAAAGACCAATGGCTCGGACATGCGGTGATTTCTGTGTCAAGGAATCGTTGAAGTTTGCACCAGTAGAAATAGTGAGTCACCCAGATGCAAGCTGGAAAGAGATGCCATCGTCTCGACTCGAAGATTTGTCGCTTCGTATCTAGCCACATTCGGAAGAAATGTGACAGCTGAATTATGAGAAAACTTGCAGCATGTGCGAACAAACCGTCGCGTGATATACTGCGACTTCTTCTGATTCTGTTCATGAGAATGAAAGACTTCCGCATGTTTCATCGATCTATTTCGATTGGTTTACTGGTAATAAACTTTTCCGTGTCTGCGCTGCTCGACGCCGCAGAGGCCCCAAAGAAAGATCAGCCGAATTTCATTGTGATCTTCTGCGATAACTTAGGTTATGGTGATATTGAACCGTTCGGCTCAAAGTTGCATCGCACGCCGAATCTCAATCGAATGGAGAAGGAAGGGCGGAAGTTCACTCACTTCTGCGTGACTGCGGGCGTCTGTACGCCGTCGCGATCAAGTCTGATTTCTGGTTGTTATTCACAGCGCGTCGGAATGCACCTGAATGAACGCGATGGATGGGTCCTCCGACCGATTTCTCCTTACGGTTTGAATCCGAAAGAAGTCACCATAGCGGAGGTTCTCAAGCAGCAAGGATACGCAACGGCAATCGTCGGGAAATGGCACCTCGGGGATCAACCAGAGTTCCTGCCGACGCGACAAGGATTCGATTGGTTCTTCGGTGTTCCTTATTCCGACGATATGACAGAGCGAGTTTGGGACAAGGATGGTTCCCACTGGCCGCCGCTGCCTCTCATGGAAAACGAAACCGTGATTGAAGCTCCCTGTGACCGCGATGGCCTGACGAAACGATACACGGAACGCGCCATGGAATGGATCGCTGAACATAAAGACGAGCCCTTCTTTCTCTATTTCCCACAGGCTATGCCAGGCAGTACGAAAACACCTTTTTCGAGTGCCGATTTTAAAGGGAAGAGCAAGAATGGTCCGTGGGGTGATTCTATTGAGGAACTTGACTGGTCGATGGGGGTGATGCTCGATCAGCTTGTTGAGTTGGGGATCGCTGAGAATACGTTTGTGATCTGGACTTCTGACAACGGCGCGCCGATCAATCGAGACCCGAAAGACTTGAGCCGAGGATCGAACCTCCCGCTGCATGGTCGAGGATATACGACCAGTGAAGGGGCTTTTCGCGTTCCCACGATTGTCTGGCAACCAGGCACCGTGCCTGCTGGCACAGTTTGCGAGGAACTTGCAACGACGATGGACCTACTGCCCACCTTCGCGAAACTAGCTGGTGGCGGACCTCCGCAAGATCGCATCACTGATGGCCATGACATCTCGCCGCTCCTGTTCGGAGAAGAAGACGCGAAAACGCCGTACGAAGCGTTTTACTATTATCATCAAGACCAACTGCAGGCCGTGCGTTCCGGTCCCTGGAAAATGTTCCTGCCTGTTCAAGCGGGTGGTCATCCTCATTTTTCAAAGAATCATAAACCGAAAACGATGCTGTTCAATGTCATGAAAGACATTGCGTGTCAGAACGATGTCGCAGAACAACACCCAGGAATTGTGGCCCAACTCAATCGATACGCTGAAGATGCTCGTAGCGATCTCGGCGACCGTGGGGTTCGGGGCGAAGGGCAACGAGAGATCGGAAAAGTTGAAAAAGCATCTCCACAACTTTTGAAGTGAAGACTTTGCCTGTTGTCCTCGAGTGTTGGAAACACTCAGTGTCCAACAATTCTGTGTGCCACTGCTGGCTTGTCCAGCAGCGTTGTTTCAGAACTATTTTTCATCCACGATCATTCTCTACGGATGCGTTGTTCTCCGAAACGAGCCAGGTGTCAGGTCGAGTTCTCTGCGAAAGACGACGTGCATGTATTCGGGATGTTGGAACCCACACATCCCGGCAATCTGGTCCATCGGCAAGTCAGTTTCCGAGAGTAATTGTTGAGCACGTTTGACCTGGACAGAGCGAATCTCTTGTTGCGGGGAACGGTTCAAGTATTTTCGCATCTTTCGTTCAAGAGAACTGCGAGAGATCGGCACTGTCTTCAACACATCATCGACAGAAATTCCATCGCAGGCATTTTCTCGAATAAATCTTAATGCCGCAGCGATGGTTTGATCTTCAATCGCGACAACATCTGTTGCCTGGCGTATTTTGATTCCGATCGGCTTGATGAGCCACTCGCGCTGAGTGACTTTTATTCCTTCCATCATTTGAGCCAGTAATTCGGCGGCGCGATAGCCGACCAATTCCGCATTCGGAATGATGCTGGAGAGCTGAGGGCTGCATAACTGGCAGAGGAGTTCGTCGTTGTCAACTCCGAGGACAGCAACTTCTTCAGGCACAGCGACTTCATGATCGAGGCACGCATTGAGAATCTGCTGTCCGCGCACATCATTACAGGCAAAAATTCCAATCGGTTTCGGAAGTTGCTGGATCCAGTTTGCCAGGTGCTGTTGTTCTTCCTCCCAGGGACGGGCAATCGCTCCCAGCCAGGGGGACTCGTAAATCTGAGGTTCGTCAATGCGTTTGGAAACGATTTCAGAGAAAGCGACTTGTCGTCGCTTCGACCAAGCTTCATCTGTAAAGCCACAATACGCTAAATGGCAGAAGCCACGATCGAGTAAATGCCCAGCGGCCATTTTGCCAATTTCAGCATCGTCGGACCAAACGTGTGGAAAACCGAGATCCCCTCGACGGTCTGTCAGTTCAACCAGCGGCATCCCTTTCGCCGCGACTGCGTCTGCTAAATCCGGCGTTGTCGCGCGGGAGAGGATGCCGTCTCCGTCCCAGTCATTGAGCCACTGCGGCGGTTCGGAAGTCAGGTCGCGTTGTTCGAGAAAGACGGACCATTCCCCATTTGAACGCATGAATTTGATCACGCCTTCAAGCAGTTGCCGACCATAAATGCTCGACGTTTCAATGATAAGGGCAACACGGCGCTGTTTAGACATGGATTGAGTTGAAAGAGAATTCGACGAACCCAAGGACTGTTCTTAGCTCATTATGAACGCAAACTCAGTCCTGAATCAACTCGATGAGAGAAACTCATTGAGTTTTTGCCGCACGTTCTTACGTGACTCAATCTTTTATCAAGTAGAAACTTGAGCGAACTGACCCTACCTGCGCGTCTTGCTAGACCTTGCCAAGGACTAAGCAGGCGTTGTGTCCACCGAAGCCGAAGCTGTTAGTCATGACTTTATCGATGGGCATCCGTCGTGCTTCGTTGGGGACGTAGTCCAGATCGCAGGCATCGTCAGGATTTTCGAGATTGATCGTCGGCGGAGCGACTTGATCCCGGATTGCCAAGGACGAAATCACAAACTCGACTCCTCCGGAAGCTCCGAGAAGGTGACCCATCTGACTCTTCGTGCTGGAGATTGCCATGTTGTGAACGTGGCTTCCGTAGACCGACTTCAGAGCAGTCGTTTCCGCCTTATCCCCCAAGGGCGTACTCGTTCCATGGGCATTGACGTACTGGATGGTCTCAGGTGCAAGCTGTGCATCCTTGAGTGCGCCGGACATCGCCCTGGATGCTCCGCGACCTTCTGGGTCGGGAGCAGTCATGTGACTTCCATCGGCGGACATTCCGTAACCGAGGACTTCCGCGATAATGTTTGCCCCGCGCGCTTTCGCATGTTCGTATTCTTCGAGAATCGCGATCCCGGCACCTTCTGCCATCACAAAACCGTCACGACCACTGTCAAACGGGCGGCTGGCTTCTGCTGGTGCATCGTTGCGTGTCGAAAGAGCCTGCATCCGGGCAAATCCGGAAAGCCCCATCGGAGTAACGGCAGCTTCACTGCCGCCGGTGACCATCACGTTCGCTTGACCGTGCTGAATTAGACGGTACGCGTCTCCCATCGCATTCGTCGCCGAGGCACATGCAGTTGCCACAGCACTGTTTGGGCCTTTGAGTTTCCAGCGAACTGAAATGTTCCCGCTCGCGGCATTCACCATCAGTTTGGGAATCATTAGCGGCGAAACGCGCGTCGGACCACGATCAAACAGAACGGAGTGTTGCTGTTCTATTTCGTTGAGTCCCCCAATTCCACTCCCGACAAGGACACCATGTGTGTATGGATCGCCGTCAGCAAAATCAATTCCAGAGTCATTAATCGCTTTTTGCGCAGCAGCCATCGCAAACTGAACAAACCGGTCCAGCCTGCGAACTTCCTTTTCCAACAGGTCCATGTGATCAGTGAGAACGAAATCCTGAACTTCGCCCCCGAATCTCACTTTGAAGTTGGAACAGTCGAAGCGGCGGATTGTACTCACGCCACTTTTGCCTGCGCAGATTTGGTCCCAAAACTCGGCAACTTCGCATCCGAGAGACGAAACAATCCCCAAGCCTGTTACGACGACTCGCTTGAGCATAGTCTAGGTGCTCTCCGGTGATTTTGATTGAATGTAGTCGATTGAATCGCCGACAGTTTTCAGAGTTTCATAATCTTCATCCGGGATTGTCACACCGAACTCTTCTTCGAACTTCATTCCAAGTTCGACGAGGTCGAGTGAATCTGCCTGAAGATCGTCAATGAAATTGCTTTCCCGCGTGATTTCATCTGCTGATACGCTCAATTGCTCACTGACAATTGCAATTACTTTTTCTTCCACGTCTTGCTCCTTATGGAATGATCGACACCGTCATTGGTGCTACCATTTAACAAACGACCAAAGATTTTTAAGAACTCAAATTCCAACAAAAACAATGGCCAAATGAAGATATAGCGGCTTTTGAACAGTGTGTAAACGTCAATGCGACAGGTCCTACGCCAGGGCCTGAATCGGGTATTTTTGAGGGCTTTCGGTAAAGTTGTGACACAACTCTCACAGTGTAATGCCGCGAGGTAGAAAATGTCACACGCTACAGAAAGCAGGCCAGGATTAAGAATCGTTAATTACCGTGCAGGGGATTTTCCGCTGAATTCGCTTCAATAGACCCTTCAGAACTCGTCCAGGCCCGATTTCATAGAATTCATCAACTCCAGAGTCAAGCATAGACCGAACAGAGTCTTCCCAGCGTACAGGGCTGATGACCTGTTGAACCAGGGAGTCCTTGATTTCAGCGGGGTCAGAATGAGTCTTCACGTCTACGTTCGCAATCACCGGAATGTCAGGTGATTTCATCTCGACACTTTCCAGAGCAATTGAAAGTTGGTGATCTGCCGGTTTCATCACATCTGTATGAAAGGCACCAGCGACAGCCAACGGAACCACCCGCGCTCCCGCTTCTTCAGCTAAATCAACAGCCATTTCAATCGCAGCGTTGACCCCTGAAAGGACCAAATTCCCTGGACAGAGGTAATTTGCAATCTCAATTGTCCCTGCTGATTGGGCCTGGTCTCTGACTTTTTCTACGTCGGGCAAGTCCATCATTAGGACACTCGCCATGCCTGAAGGTGTTGCATCTGCGGCATCCTGCATCGCTTGACCACGTTTTTGGACGATCTTCAGCCCATCTTCAAAACTCATCGCTCCCGCAAAGACTAGGGCGGTGTATTCGCCGAGGCTCAAGCCGGCCGCAATTTCACAGCCCTCTATAGCATCGGGAGACTCGGATCGGAGTTTCTCGAGCGCCGCGAGACTCGTTACGAAAATTGCAGGCTGACTGTAAACAGTCGAATCGAGCTCTTCTGCTGGTCCTTCGAAACATAGTTTGCGTAGGTCGTAACCGAGAATTTCGTTTGCGGTATCAAACAGGGCATCCGCAGCCGGGAAGTGTTTGACAAGCTCTTTTCCCATGCCAACATGCTGAGCTCCCTGACCAGGGAATAAAAATCCAATTCGGCTCATCACTCCATTTCCGTTTTGGTTGATTGACTTAAATTTGTGGGTTCCACTGTGTAGACCGAGACTGAGCGATTGTTTTTGATCCGCAAAGCGGAGCCTACTTGACCGTTTGAGTCGATAACGTTTCAACGATTTGTTGATTCACGTTTCGATTTTTGAAATTCATCGCGGTGATCAAGGCATTACTTATCGAACGAGCATCGCTGGAACCATGACTAATCATGCAGACTCCATCAATTCCGAGCAGCGGAGCACCTCCGTACTCGTTGTATTCAAAACTTCTACCAACTTTTCCGAAAGCCAATTCCGCCGTCGATTTCTCGCCGTTCAATGCTCCAAGAACCTGACGAGCAACTTTCTGCATCATCATCGATGCCATCCCTTCACTCACCTTGAGGATGACATTGCCTACAAATCCATCACAAATGACGACATCAGCCTCACCCTGATAAAGCCCGCGTCCCTCAACATTTCCGATGCATTGGTCCGCAATCGGCCCATTCATCATCAATTCGTGAGTCTCTCTGACCAGCGGAGTCCCTTTTCCACCTTCACTGCCAATGTTCATCAAACCGACACGAGGTGAACTGATTTCCAGAATTTCGCGAGCAAAAATGGCCCCCATCAAAGCGTACTGAGCGAGATGCTCCGCCCGCGCTCCAGGATTTGCACCAACGTCCATCAGCACAGTCCGTCCACTGACTGTTGGCAACACAACTGCAATTCCAGGTCGTTTCACACCTTTCAGAAACAATCGCGTCCTCAAGCCAGCCGCAACGACGCCACCCGTGTTTCCAGCACTGACAATTGCATCGACATCGCCTCCTGCCATCAGTTTCCAGCAGGTTGCTATCGAACAATTTGGTTTCTGACGCAGGGCATCAGTCGGTTTTTCGTCCATCCCGACAAAGCCATCACTCGCGACGACTGTAAGTCGTTCACCAGAGTAACCAGAATTTTCAATGAACGAATCAACACTGGCTTTTTCACCAACCAGAGAAACCTCGAGGTCTGGGAAAGAATTCAAGGCTTCGATGGCACCTTCGACATTGATCAAAGGCG
>JAJDEL010000914.1 GCA_029259835.1 Planctomicrobium sp.
AAAAACTGGGAATAGCTTCCGACTTCCGCGGGAAGGATTCGTGTACCTGGTGATCATGTGCGTGCTGTTGATCGGCTCGCTCATCGGTCGTAACAACCTACTGATGATGGTCTTCGCGAGCTTGATTGGTCCCTGGGTGATGAATGGCTGGATCACATTCACAATGCTGAAGTTGCTGAAAGTCTCTCGCGTTTTACCAGAGAGAATCATGGCCGGAGAAACGTTTACGACCTCACTGGTCTTGGCAAATCAAAACACCTGGCTACCTGCCTGGCTAATGACGGTTCACGATTCAATCACAAAAGGAGACGGCTGGCTTTCTCCAGAAGTTCTCTTCGTCCGCGTTCCTGCAAAATCAGAACGACAAGGACACAACCAACTTCGATTGCGCGAACGGGGGCGGTATCAATTCGGTCCTGTGAGTGTTACGACTCGTTTCCCATTGGGACTCGTTGAACGTGGTACCAGATTGGATGTGATCGATGAATTACTTGTCTACCCACGTACAGGACACCTCACTGCTCAGTGGCGCCAACTGCTGCAAAATTCCACGGAATTGGTGAGTGATGTCCGAACAGTTGCTGGACCATTTAATGATGAAATGAGCCGCATTCGAGAGTATCGACACGGTGATGATCCTCGAATGATCCACTGGCGAACGTCGGCACGCGTTGATGAACTCATGGTGTGTGAATACGACGAAAGCCGCGATCGGGACTTGTTGTTGATTATTGATGGGTGGATCGAGACTGAGACCGGTGAAGTTGAAATTGAAAACTTCGAGCGAGGCCTGAGCTTTGCCACGACAGTCTGTATGGACCACCTTCGCAACAGCCGCGAATCTTCACTCGTTGTGGAACTGGTGACAAAACAGCCTCTCTCCTGGCGTGGTGACCATGCTGAATCGCACGTCGAAAACTTACTTGATGCCTTTGCAGAAACAGAAGCGTCCACTCAACTCGCAATCAACGAAATTTTCAATGGAGTTGATCACGGGACTTCTTCGAAACAACGTATTGTGATTATCACTTCTCGTCCTGATGCAGTTCGTGAGCTTGTTCAACACTCAACAGACAATCGCTTCTTCGATGCTCAGGTTTACGGAACATCAATCGATGAACTCTCCTCTGTTTTCGCCGAGGGAGCCTAGATCGACCCATGCGAATCGCTCTCCTCTACAGCATGACCGTCCTCCTCTCCCTGTCAGGGATTGTCTTTGCAGTTGCCGAAGGCAGCCCTTTGGCAGGTTTCTCTCTGATCGTTGCGCTCGCAACGCTTTTTTTC
The DNA here is from genome assembly GCA_029259835.1 of Planctomicrobium sp. Classification (GTDB taxonomy): domain Bacteria; phylum Planctomycetota; class Planctomycetia; order Planctomycetales; family Planctomycetaceae; genus Thalassoglobus. The sequence goes on from JAJDEL010000914.1 coordinate 1,285, forward strand.
GTCGACCTCGAAGAGAAATTTGCAGTCCCTCCAGTGGCCGCAAACTTGCTCGGACTCCTGGCGTTTGCTGTTGCAGGAATTGAATTTTTCGGCGGAGAAATTGAATCTCGACTTCTTGCAGGTGGGCATTTGATCGTCTATCTCACCTGGGTATTCATGATCCAAAGAAAAGGGACTCGTCATTTTTGGTGGCTGTGCGCGCTGAGCGTCTTGCAACTCGCAACGGCATCGGTATTAACGACTCATCTTTGGTTTGGAGCAGCATTACTACTCTATTCGCTTGTGGCAACCTGGACACTTTCGATTTTCCTTCTGTATCGCTCAACTCTTCCGTCTGACTCGACGGCCGAAATGGGTACTGATTCCGATGTCGGCTCCACTTTCGTTGTTGGGGATACATGGAAAGGAATCTCACGTGATGTTGATGCTCGACTTTTGAATTGGCGATTTGTGACGATTAACGGCACAGTGACCTTCGTCGGACTCCTCCTCAGCTTGCTGTTCTTCATATTTATCCCACGCGTCTGGATCGGACAGTTTTCGTTTCTTTCAGATGACGAAGTCGCCGGCAGACCGCTGACTGGATTTACCGACGAAGTTCGCCTCGGTGACATGGGGGAAATCTTAGAAAACGATGATGTCGTTCTTGAACTGGAACTCCTACACACAGCAACGAAGAAGCCTTTTTCAATTGGAGAGTACGGATCGTTTCTCGGACCTGACCCGTTATTCCGTGGCACGATTATGGAGATGTATGAGAATGGACGCTGGAAGCAACTTCGTCAGGGACGGCCAGAACGATTTTCACGGAGCGGACGCAATGCAGAAGTGACACAGCGGTATCAGGTCTATTCCATTGGTTCACCAGCGTTGTTCAGTTTTGGTGACATGACGAACGCCTATGCGATTTCACGAGGGGGACATGTCTACCGGGAACGATACTCAGATGAACTCAAACGAGGCGATTCCGTCCCCTTGACTGATCAGTTCAAGTACGCCGTCAACTCCACGCTAAAACCTTTCGACACGCACTCCGCATCCGAACGGAATTCATGGCCTCGTTTTTTTATTACAGAATTTTTGAGTGCGTACCAATTTCCGCTTAGGCAAGTCCCTGACGATATGCAACCAGTGCGTGCGCTTGCGAAATCAGTGGTTGAATCTGCAACTTCTGACACTCAAAAGGCTGAAATGCTTGAACGGTATTTCACTGACTCTGACGAATTCACATACTCTCTCGACCTGAGTATTGATGATGCAAGTATCGATCCCATTCAAGACTTTCTATTGAATCGAAAAACTGGTCACTGTGAGTACTATGCCTCCTCAATGGCAATCATGCTGCGGTCCGTCGGTATTCCATCTCGACTCGTAAGCGGTTTCAAGGGAGGGACTTACGATAAAAACAAACAACTCTATTCCGTAAAGCAATTTCATGCGCATAGTTGGGTTGAGGCTTATCTTAACGGGAAGTGGAGAACTTTCGATCCGACTCCGTCTACCAGGAATGTGATCGTTCGAGAAAAGGCGGATTCTGCTTCAAGTTTCAGAATGACGTTTCTAAAAATGAAGTCCTACTGGTCGACTGGAGTTCAGTTTTCTAAAAGTGAGCAGCAAACGATGGTTTATCAACCACTTCAGAAAATGGCGATTGAAAGCTGGAACAATGCGAAGGATATCGTTCAGGGGCGCACATCGGGTTTGAAAGATGTTTTTGTTTTTCTAACATCGCCAGACAGATGGTTAAGCTTGCAAGGAGCGGTCGCTGTCTTTGTTTTCTCGCTCATCATTGCTGGGTTTGTCTGGGTTGGCAGACGAGTCGTTTGGTTCTTAAATAAATTAAGCCCCAAAGACGCCAAAGCAATGCAGCGTGTTCAGTATGTCGAGTTTTACGCACGATTATTGAAGTTACTCAAGCGTCGCAAAATTTCACAGACTCCAACGCAAACCGCACGCGAATTCGTCCAATCCGCATTCATCGAATTGAAACCAGAGTTGTCTCGACTCGGACTGGAAGCATGGCCGGACGATCTTGTCACGAAATTTTACGGCGTCCGATTCGGAGGGTTGGAACTTCAGAAACCTGAAATACATGAAATTGACAGACGGCTTTCTGAACTCGAAACGTGTTTGATGAAGCAGGAAGAATCGAACAAGTGAACCTGGACACAAGAGAAGACTTCCTGACATTTACCGGATTTTTTCTGATCAC
>JAJDEL010000915.1 GCA_029259835.1 Planctomicrobium sp.
GGATCGAATTCGAGAGACACTCTACGGCGTTTATTGTGGCGGTACGAAGCCGGGAATGCGCAGCCTTAAAACTGCCGATGGTTGGAAACTGATCAAGTACGATGTCATGGACGGCGCCGTCCATGAGACTCAACTCTTTAACTTGAAAGACAATCCAAACGAATTCCTAAAAGAACACCAAGCCCCAGAGGTTGTCGCTCTCACAGGCCACAAACCTGAGTCGCACCAAGTCAATCTGGCCGACGATCCTCGCTTCGCAAAGAAGCGAAAAGAACTCGAAAAATTGCTATTCTCTGAACAACGCCGATTGGAAGATCCATATCGCCTGTGGGATCAGCCGCAGGAATAATTACGTCGCAAGATGACAATTGTTACACTGTATCTATGACTCCAATTCAGTTTCTTTCATCTGATGAGCCAACCTGCCATGCACCATCTACATTTGCGAACTCTTTGTTGTGCAACATTGCTGTTACTTTCGGTGACGGATCGGTCGAACGCCGATGACGACTTCCAGCCGATGTTCAACGGCAAGGATTTATCTGGCTGGGTGCTGACGAACACTCCGCCTGAAACGTGGAGTTTTCAGGATGACTTGCTGGTTTGCACTGGCAAGCCAATCGGAGAGATTCGTACGGAGAAGATGTATCAGAATTTCATCATGGAGTTGGAGTGGCGGCACATGGTTCCACGCGGGAATGCTGGAGTTTTTGTCTGGGCAGACGACATCACCTCGCGGGGAGTACCGTTTCATCGAGGGATTGAAGTTCAGGTTCTGGAAGATGCGTACGGGAATTCTAAGAGCCACACGGTTCATGGAGATATCTTCCCGATCCATGGAGCAACAATGACGCCGATCAACGGACGTGGTGGCAGCCGGGCGTTCCCGACCGAGAACCGCTCGAAGCCATCACCGCAGTGGAATCATTACCGCATCAAATGCCGAGACGGAATAATTTCACTCGCCGTGAATGGAAAAGTCGTCACGCAGGGCAAAGACTGCACCCCCCGCAAAGGTTACATCTGCTTGGAATCGGAAGGTGGCATTGTTCATTACCGAAATGTCCGAATCCAGGAATTGCCTTCATCAGATTTGCCGCCAGAGCAAATCGCGATTGCAAATCGAGGCTACGAATCACTCTACACAGGCTTGAATCTGGTCGGCTGGCAAGTTCCAGAGGGACATTCACGTTGGGAGCCGAAGGATTGGGTACTGACTCACGACGGCACCCCTGATGACAGCAGCTCTCTGACTTCGAAGAAGCTCTTCAGCAACATCAGTTTTGTTGTCGACGTCCGCTTCAAGCATGGTTCCGGGAATGTTGTGATTGATGCCGGAGACGATGTTCACCTTGACCTTAGTCATCCGGTCTTCGCAAAACATCTGGAAAAGCTTGGCCGCTGGAACCGAATTGAGCTGTCTTCTGAAAGTCGGAAGTCTTTCTTACTAATCAACAAGAATAAAGTTGATCTACCATACCGAAAGCTTGGTAGTGCCGTCGTTGGATTGACATTGAAAGCAACAGGCAAAGTGGACTTTTGCAATCTCTATGGACGGTCTATTGAGTGACAATTAGTTTAGAATCAATGTCGTGAACCTGTACCTCATGGCGAGTGTCCTTCGGCCGTCTTTCCAATACCGGGAGCCCATCCATAGCAATTAATCGAGTATTTGAACGAGTCTTTCGTCCAGTTTATGGACTTCCCTGTTGGGGCGTACAACCGGGCTGTGGCTCATTTCTTACCTTGGAATTCGGTGAGCCACATCTTCGGATCCGAGAGCCAATCGATTCAGAAAATAAAGTTCCGCTGAGGGTGAAAAGGCATTTAGCCCGCAGGCGAGTCTTCGTTAAGGGGCAGTGGCATCTCTGGATTTATTGCTGTGACTGGAGTGTCTACGAAAATGGCAAGGTCAAAGGTGACAGTACCTCGCGCCGAAGAATAAGACGCGCAGCCGAAGTGCTGGATGGTCAGAAGCTCACTTCTGTTACCATCACACCTCGTGGGTGTCGATCAGTATTTAAATTTGATCTCGGTGCCAGATTGGAGACCAAACCATTCGACCGAAAAAGTGAGCAATGGATGTTCTTTCAACTTTCTGGAAAAATATTGACCTTACGCGCCGATAAAAAGTACAGCCACATCAAATCTAATACACAGCCGAACTTTGAGCAGTGGCGTCCCATCGTGAAAGAGGATGCTTCGTAATGCATGCTCTTGCATGCATTACTGTGTCTTCGATGGTAAGCAAGGACTCTGCTTCGCAAATATTGAGACTCAACTCTCAGCTCAGTATTCCATCCACGTTTCATTTAACGTAAAATGGAGACGAGTCTGTTTTTGATGGCTCAGACAGCATTGAATCAAGATTAATCGAGGAAGAGGAGTTTCTAATGAACGGGGATCGCTCTGCTCTCTGGAATCTTTTAGGCTTCTGGGTATTCGGTTTGATCGTTGGTGCTAACGCTCAAAAATTATTGCCTGGAAATTCTTCTCTTCCAGCCGAAATGATGGTCGTAATTGGAATGATAGGTAGCGTTGTGTTGTTCACTGGCCTCAGAAGAGCACTTCATTGATCAATTTCAGTAGGAGACGCTTCTCCCGGCATTCAAAGGCAGGGAGAACTCTGCTTCGTAAATCACGTCATCACAAGTTCGATCAACTGCTTCAACACTTGTTCATCCGATGGTAAAATGTGTCCAGAAACGGTCGAAAGGGGATTGGAGTTTCGTCTCAAAAATAATTACACAAACCTGATGTCAAATTTTTTAAATACGCCGACAGAAGTTTCTTTCGATCTCATAATGGAGGACGATATGGACTTCGTGGAAGGGTGCTATCGACTGCCTGGGAAAAATTGGCAAGTATTTGTCTTCTCGAAGCGAGGTGACCTTGATTCTCCAGAGCACCAGTTCGTCAGTTGGGCAAGTGGAGTCACGGGCGTCACAATACAAGTCCCTACTTTGTTTAATTTAGATTCAAGAAGTGTCAAAAAACTCCTAAGCACGATCCTTAACATTCGGTCATGGGAAACTATTAAGGGACCAGACTCAATCGTCATTCGTTAGCTTGTCTTCACAATCTTCAGAGGCAGGGAGGCCCCTACTCTACAAACAACTCACTGTCAGTTCGTCATCACAAGTTCAATCAATCGATTTAATATCTCTTCATCCGATGGCAAAGTGGTGTCTAGAAACGGTCGCAAGGGGATCGGAGTTTCGTCCATACGGTAGGCTGTGCCGGGGAGATGGACTCCGTAGGTTGCAACGGGGATTTTGACAGTTGGTTCGAACGGAAGTTCACCGTCCTCATGCAGCAAGGCGATAGTCGGAATGCTCGCGAGCCAATCCATTGCG
>JAJDEL010000916.1 GCA_029259835.1 Planctomicrobium sp.
TCAGCCACCTGTAGCAATTTAACACAGCACCTCGAATAAACATGAGTCTCAGTCAGTACGAATACGATGTCATAGTCATCGGTGCGGGACATGCCGGAACCGAAGCGGCGCTCGCCAGCGCGCGACTTGGAGCACGCACAGCACTCCTGACAATGAATTGCGATACCGTCGGTCAGATGAGTTGCAACCCGGCAATTGGAGGAGTTGCGAAGGGCCAAATCGTACGTGAAATTGACGCCCTGGGCGGGGAAATGGGAAAGGTGATCGACGCGACCGGCATCCAGTTCCGCATGCTCAATCAAGGGAAGGGGCCAGCAATGTGGTCCCCCCGCGCCCAGGCAGACAAAAAAGCATACCAATTCCTGATGAAACTGCGGGTCGAGGAACAAGACAATTTAACTTTGCGTCAGGAGATGGTCGAATCGCTCATCATTGAAGGAACTCCTGTCCCTGATTCCGCGCCACAACCTGAACCCGACGACTGCCCGAAAATTGTGGGAGTCCGTGTTCGTGGCGGTGCGGAATACCGGGCGAAAGGGGTGATCATCACAACGGGCACATTCCTGCAAGCCATCATGCACACCGGGGAAGCGAAAACTTCGGGCGGTCGCGCTGGCGAAGGCACGACCGGAACAATGTCCGACAGTTTCCGGGAACTCGGTTTTCAACTCGAGCGTTTCAAAACTGGAACTCCAGCGCGACTGAACGGTCGGACGATTGATTACACGCAATTGGAAATCCAGCCAGGAGATGAAAAACCGCAGCCGTTTTCGTTTATGACTGAGCAGATTACGCAGGAACAAATTCCATGCTGGCTTACGGCAACAAACGCACACGTTCACGATGTCATTCGCGACAATCTGCACCGGGCACCAATGTACAGCGGCCAGATCAACTCAACCGGTCCTCGGTACTGTCCGTCTATTGAAGATAAAATCGTTCGCTTTGCAGACAAGTCTTCGCATCAAATCTTCCTGGAACCTGAAGGTCGCCAGACCCTCGAAATTTACTGCAACGGTATTTCGACAAGTCTGCCTCGGGATGTTCAGGATGAAATGATCCACTCCATTGCAGGTCTGGAAAATGCGGAGATCATGCGCTACGGCTATGCCGTTGAATATGATTTCGCACCGCCGACACAGTTGTTTGTCACACTTGAAACGAAACGTGTTGCGGGTTTGTACTTCGCCGGACAAATCAACGGAACGACCGGCTACGAAGAAGCCGCAGGTCAAGGACTAATCGCCGGCGTCAACGCCGCTCTGAAAGTCGCCGGGAAAGAACCTTTTATTCTGGACCGCTCACAAGCGTACCTGGGAGTCTTGATCGACGATCTTGTCACGAAAGGCGTGGACGAGCCTTACCGGATGTTCACTTCACGAGCAGAGTATCGGTTGCTGCTTCGACAAGACAATGCCGACCGAAGACTCACCCCTGTTGGCGAACGAATTGGCTTGGCACAAGCAGATCGAATTCAAGAATTCCTAAAACACGAATCACAAATCCAGCACGCGCTGTCACAACTTCAAACACTTCGGCATCAAGGAAACACTCTTGAAGAATGGTTGCGCCGTCCAGAAATTGAGTGGCAACACCTCTGCGAATTCTCATCTGAACTCGCAACTTTGAAGATGACTCCCCGCGCACAAGAACAAGTTCAGATCGAAGTCAAATACCGCGGCTATATTAAGCGGCAGCAACAGGATATCGAGCGACAGGAAAAGTCGCAGGCAATGAAAATCCCCAAGACTTTCGACTACTGTGCAATTCCTCAACTTCGAAACGAAGCGAAAGAAAAATTCGCAAAAGTGAAACCTGCCGACATTTCACAAGCAGGCCGAATCAGCGGAATCACGCCAGCAGACTTAGCAATCTTGACCTTACATCTGCGTTAGTTTTTGCAGCAAAGAAAAGAACATGACTGAAACATCTGCAAAGAAGAAATATCAAATCGTCGACTTCGCTTCCGTGCCAGGAGTTCCGTGTCCTTGCGGAACTGCCAAGCGAGCATTCGCGGATGTCGAGGATTATCCCGCCACGATTCATGTCACTGATATCGCTGACGATGCCCGTGTCCACTACCACAAGCACCATACCGAGACGTACTACATTCTTGAGTGCGGACCAGACGCACAAATGCAACTCGACGACGAACGTGTTTCAATCCACCCAGGCGTGTGTATCCTCATCCCTCCTTACGTTCGCCACCGAGCCATCGGTCAAATGAAAATCATCAATATCGTCTTCCCAAAATTCGATCCAGAAGATGAGCATTTTGATTAATTTGCTTTGGATTGACTCCGATTTCGCCTATCTCCAACAACTCACTTCAAGAGGGAACACGCATGACCATCTCCGAATCTATTCTTCCTGAGTTTGAAACCGAAATGGCTGGTACACGTAAAGTCCTGAAATGTATTCCCAACGACAAACTCGAATGGAAGGCACATCCAAAATCAAACACAATTGGCTGGAACGCTTGCCACCTTGCAGAGATTGCGGGCTGGGTTGAAGGAACCTTGACACAGGATTCTTGGGAGATCAAACCGGTCGATGGTGAGCCGTACCAATCCCCGCAACTCAACAGTCGTCAGGAAATCCTGGACCTCTTCGATGCAAACGTCGCAGCCGCAAAAAAATGCATTAACGCTACGCCTGATGAAGAATATTCAAAGTCATGGTCGCTCCTCTCCGCTGGACAAGCATTGATCACGATGCCGAAACTCGGAGTGATTCGCACTTGGGTTCTGAATCACACAATCCACCACCGTGCACATCTTTGCGTCTACCTGAGACTTAATGACATCCCAGTTCCAGGTCTGTACGGCCCTTCCGCAGACGACCAAGGATGACCCTGAAGATGTGATCTACCTCTCTGCCTAAAACAAAATCCCCAACGAACCTAACACCGCGTAAGCAAGAAACACGGCGTAGAGACCGCACAGTACCAAGGCTTTCTTTAGCGTCAGTTGACGGTTGTGCCACATGATCGCCAGCGTTGTAATGGTGAGAACGACGAGCAAAATTCGCAGCCCGACAAGACCGGCGATTGGTTCTCCATCTTGCAATAATGTGACAGGTTGCCAACCGGTCAGATAGCTATTGACGAGAAGCGGAATCGACAGGCAAATACAGATGTCAAATATATTTGATCCGAATGCATTTGAAACGGCGCCAGAATCGTCACCCCGGCGGGCTGCCGCGATTGCGATAAATGTGTCTGGGACAGATGAAGCAGCTGCAGCCAGGATTACTGCAACGAAGAACGCTGGAACTGCAAGTTGGTTAGCAGTTTCAATTGTGACATCCACTAAAAAATAACATGCAGCGGCGGCGACCAGAGTTGATGTCAACAAAATCAAGATCGTATTGAGGCGATTCAGGCTCACTGAGAAGTATCCGAAAAAGATCCCTGCTTCGTCAGAAATCTCTTCCTCTTCCAATTCTTCTCGGCTGATATGCTCGCGAACTTCTTCCAGAGCCTGCATGACGATTGCTCGCGAAACGTGCATTCCGCTGGCGTTCATCGCGTCTAACACTTTACCGACTTCAACGTCGGTCCCCTGCTCTTCCAGGTAGTCTTTAATCGCCGACTTCTTTTTTCGAAAGATAAGTACGTCGTGGTAGAGTTGATAGATGTAGCAGCCGTACAACCCGAGAAAAACAAGCGCCATCCACCAGTACATGGAATTCTGGAACAAGAAGAGAATCAGCAGCATTTCGCAGCCAATAAACCACATTCCATCGCGGGAAATGACTTCGTCTTCAACATCGATTGTCGGGCGGCTGGGTCGTGAGAACGCGATCACAAGTGCGCAAAATGCTGGAATCAAAATCATGTTATAGACAGCACTGCCAGCACACGTCGCAATGGTTGAGCCGTACCCTTCGGCGCCAGCATGTTCGAGAGCCGCGGCGTTCCCTCCTTTCACCGACTGTATCGCCACAACGACAAAAAAGATACCACTGAAAAGTTCTGGCATGGAGCTGGCAATGGCATCCAGCGTCGCACCACGCACAGACCCCGGCAGGTGCAGTTTCTTTCCGACCCACTGGGCGGCATCTGCAAACGGATCACACGCCTGCCAGATGACGATAGAAATCACGCAGACTTCCAGGAACAAAAAAACGATCATCGCCGCTTCTGTCTGTGCGGAGATCTTCCAGGAAACTCCAAAAGCAACGACGATTGCCAGCGAAATCAATAACCCCGTCCGGCTGGGGCCATTTTCGTGATGTTCAGTTGCAGAACTTGGGGGCAATTCGGTGGACATCGAGTAAGAGATCCAGGAGGGCAAACCGTGAACAACCATACTGCACATATGAGGGCAGTCGAGGCTTTGAATTAAACAACGCCCGCTCTCACGGAACGGGCGCAAGCCGATCTTAGATCAAATTGAAGACAACAAAAAGTCGCAGAGAGTGAAAATTAAAGCAGTCAAGAGACCTCGGTTCGAGATTCTTCGCGAGTTCATCTCCAGAACGCTAGCCTTTGTTCTTGTACACCATGACTTTGATAATCGTTTTTGCCCGGTCTTCATCAATTTCGAGTTGCCGCATCATCTGGTCGATGAACTCCTTTTCATCATCTTCAACAACGCCGTCTGCCAAGACAACATCGCAAGCATTAACAAACACGGTTTCGCGAAGCTCTGGAGGAACTGCAGGAACGGATTTTTGAATGAGCTTTTCAGGACCACCTTTTTTCAGCACTCCCATCAGGCGATCCATCATACTTCCAAAATTCTGCTCTGAGAGACGTGAGTACAAAGTCATGCGTCCAAGAATTTTCATTGCACCACGCACTTCTTCGTCCGAGCAGTGACCATCGCATGCTGAAGCCGCGATGAGAATTCCAGCAAACCCTTCTTGTGGACCGAAAGATTTTTCTGAAAAGGAATCGGAATCTCCAAGGACATCGTCAAATACAGACATAATTCAATCCTGTATAAAAAAAGTGATAATCAGATAAAAAGCAGGAGTCGTTCATAGAGTTGGTCGAAAGACGGCCGCTACGGTCAGCCCTTGTTTTTGACAACCATAATCTCAGCAATGACTTTTGCCGCCTTGCTTTCGATTTTCAGTTTGTTGCGAAGCTTATCAATAAATTCCTTTTCGTCGTCTTCAATCACACCATCTGCCAGAACGATATCGCAGGCATTGGCGAAAGCTGTTTTCTCCAACCCTTTTGGGAGTTGTTCAACGCAGCCGTCGATCAAGAATTCGACCCCTTTTTTCTTGATGATCCCGTGGAGTTTGTCCAGCATTTGACCAAACTGCTTATCGTTCATCCGCTCGTACATTTTCATTCGAGCGAGCGCAACGACCAGACTGTGAACTTCGTCATCAGCAATATGACCATCGCAAGCCGTCGCCCCCATCAGGACGCCTGCAAATGCTTCTTGAGAAGTGAGCCGACCGCTCCCTTCCATGCCTCCAAAAAGTGCATCGAAAAGTCCCATGTGAAGTGATCTCCCCGGTGAGGCCAGATTCTCCGGTGCCGAAGAAAAGAACTCGAAAAGAATTCCCCTACGCACACCGTAAAAAAGTTGAAACGAGAATTGAATACTGATACTAGTAAGGTATCTTGGTTGATTGATGCGTTCAACTCTCCAGGAAAAGAACTGCGAAGACTTTGGTGAAGGATTTCATTTTTTTCGAAACTTTGTTGAACAGCCTGTGTTCAATGAGCGGGGACACTCTCCGCGCACACTTTTTAAACTGGGACACAATTCATGTTTCGTACCACATTCTTTATTCTGACCAGTCTCTCTATTGTCGCGATTTCCTTGACCGTCGAGGCAGCAGATTGGACACGCTTCCGTGGTCCCAACGGGTCTGGTATCGGAACGAATGAATCCGTTCCGACAGAATGGAGTGAAACTCAGAACCTCAAGTGGAAAGTGGAGCTGCCTGGTCCAGGAGCCTCCAGCCCGATTACTGTCGATGACAAAGTCTTTCTGACCTGTTGGAACGGATACGGCACAGACCGAAGCGATCCCGGCAACATCGAAGACTTAATGTTGCACCTCGTCTGCGTAAATCGAACTGATGGCAAAATCCTCTGGACGAAGCCTGTCGAACCGACCGGAAAAGAAGAAGAGTTTCGCGGGATGTTCGCCGAAAATGGATACGCCTCACACACTCCATGCTCCGATGGAGAGCGAGTCTACGCCTTCTTTGGAAAGTCTGGCGTTGTCGCATTCGATCTTGATGGCAAAAAGCTCTGGCAAACTCCGCTCGGCACAGAAAGCGACCGTCGCGGCTGGGGGTCGGCAGCCAGCCCAATGCTCTATGGAGACAAGGTCATCGTTCCAGCCACAATGGAAAGCCAGGCGCTCGTTGCCCTCGATAAGAAAACCGGAGAAGAAATTTGGCGGCAAGAAGCTCAGGGTTTCGCCGGCACATGGGGAACACCTCTGATTTCAAAAACAGAAGCTGGCGTTGAAGAAATCGTCATGGGCGTCCCATATGAAGTCTGGGGATTCAACCCTGAAAACGGAAAGCTGAAGTGGTACGCCGAAACTGTTGACTCTGATTCAATGTGCTCCAGCATCGTCGAACATCAGGGAATCATCTACACAGTCGAAGGTCGTAGCGGCGGCTCGGCGGCAGTGAAAGTCGGCGGCAAAGGAGACATGACCGATAGCAACATCCTCTGGTCCGGCAGAAACCGTGGACGCATCTCAACTCCGATCTTCTACGAAGACCGTCTCTA
>JAJDEL010000917.1 GCA_029259835.1 Planctomicrobium sp.
AGGGCATTGTGCGGCAATGAAGGCGGGTCTTGAAAAAACAGCGAATCTTGATTCAGATTGAACAAATGCAACACCACCTAATTCTGATCGTAACGTTCTTATTCATCGGAATTTCTTCGGCAGCCTTCGGCGACAGAGAAACAGCTCTTCGCCAGCTTGAACAGTCACGGCAAAAGTACGCAACATCAGAATCTTGGACTGAAAGGCAAGTCGAGCTACGTGAAGAGTTTCTGAAAGGTGCTGGGCTCTGGCCACTTCCCGTCCGCCCTGCCGTCAAGGCGATCGTCAATGACTTACGAGTTTACAACGACTACTCGGTTGAAAACGTCGCAATTGAACCTTTTCCTGGTTTTTATTGCACAGGCAACATCTACCGACCTGTTGGCCGCAAAGACTTGAGCCCAATCGTGCTTTGTCCTCACGGCCACTTTCGTCCGCTCGGTCGCTTTCGAGAAAGCCATCAGATTCGTAGTGCTCATTTTGCTCGAATGGGAGCGACGGTGTTTTCGTACAGTATGGTAGGCTATCAGGACTCAAGTCAGACCACTCACGACGATCCACTCGTCCTTGCGCTGCAGACTTGGAATAGCCTGCGTGCAGTCGATTACCTGACCGCTCTGCCGCGAGTTGACTCCACACGCATCGGCGTGACTGGAGCATCTGGAGGAGGGACTCAGGCAGTATTTTTGAGCCTGATCGATGAACGCATCACAGCTCTTGCACCGCTGGTCATCATTTATCCCTGGACAGAAGATCAGGGATGCCTGTGCGAAGGTGGCTTACCGATCATGAAAGCCGCCGACACTAATGCCATCGAGTTGGCTGCCGCGTGCAGTCCAAAACCGCAGCTGCTGATTTCTGTAGGAGCAGACTCAACGAAGGACTTTCCAGTCGTTGGATTCCCGTTCATGAAGCAAATGTATGAGTTGGCTGGTGCAAAAGATGCAGTCCAAAACATCCACCTTCCTAATGAAGCTCATGATTTTGGACCGACAAAGCGCAAAGCGGTTTACGAATTCTTTGCGCGACATTTGCAGCTCACTCCGAATCAATTTGCTGCGTCAGAAAAGCAGGCTGTACAGAAAATTCACGCCACTTCGGAAGACCTGAAACGAATCACCATCGAATCGCCGGAACGCATGGCGGTGTTTTCCGCTGATCACCCGCTTCCGGACAATGCGATTCAAGGAGTCAAGGTTGTCGGCGAGACGTTCCGGTCCCATCTCGCAGATCTTCGCAAATTGGAATCCACCGAAGCTGCCAAAACGGCCAAGTCACCTGTCGTCGAGTATTCGTTTAAGGCAGCTGGTCCAGACGATGAATCGCTGATTTTCACACCACCTGGATTCGACAAGGTGGGCCTCCCCAAGGTCGCTCAGGGGCCGGATACGGCAACGCTCAAAATTTCCGTACGCGATTCAGCCACCGGCCAACCCACGCATTGTCGAATCAACGTTGTTGGATCGGATGGTCATTATTACGAACCCGCGAAGAATACATTCAAGCTCCACAGTCTCACTGGGGTCTGGCCGACGTCTGGCTGGGGTAACCGTGTGGGCAAGGCACCAGTACGGTATCTCGGTCGGTTTTTCTATTCCGACGGATCTGCCTCTGTAGTCGTACCTGCCGGAACAGTCCGAATTGAAGTCTGGAAAGGTTTTGAATTCGCCCCGATAACGCTGACCACTCACGTCTCACCCGGTGACGTACGCGATGTCACGTTGCCACTTTCACAAACGATCCCGATGGCAAAGCACGGGTACTGGTCAGGGGATCCACATATCCACATTCAAAGACTGGATGACGCCGACGACAATCGCATTCTAGGATTAATGCAAGCAGAAGACATTCACTACGGTTCAATACTGGCCTACAACGAACCGGCAGGCCCGTATTCTGGTTTCATGAGTCGAATGGATGCACCACAAATCAAAGGGACCGGAAAGCATTCGACCAATTCAAACGGCAGCTACTTCATTCAGTCAGGGCAAGAATACCGCAGCTCCAGTTACGGGCACATAAATTTCTACTTGCTCGACCAATTGGTCATGCACGGGCACGACAATAACGCAAATAATTGGCCTCTGTTTGGACATGTCGCCCAACATGTTCGGGAAGATGAAGGCATTTCGTTCTATGCGCACGGAGGTTACGCAAAGGAGATCTATGCAGATGTTGTGCAAGGAAATGTGGACGGCGTCGAGTTGCTGCAGTTCGGTGTCTATCGCGGTATCGGTCTCACGCACTGGTACCACATGTTGAATACCGGGTTTCGCATTCCGGCAATGGGAGCGTGCGACTATCCCGCGTGCCGTAAACTGGGTGACTGCAAAACATACGTCTATTGCGGTGACACGCAACAGGATCAGCCTCCAACCTTCGAACACTGGACTCGCCAAATGGCGACAGGACAGAGTTTCTTTACAAACGGACCGATGGTGCTTTTTTCAGTCAACGAAAAAAGGCCAGGCGAAAGAGTCGAAGCTTCTGGTCTCGATACACTGACCGTAGTGGCACGCGTTCGTGTTCGTTCCGACGTTGCTCCGGTCACGAATGTTCAACTGATCGGCAACGGACGAATCCTACATGAAATTGTTGTGCCAAAGGACCAGGGAAAAGGCAGTTGGTTTGATTTCGAAGTTCCTTTGGAATTAACTGAATCGACGTGGATTGCGGCGCGAACGTTTTCGTTGTCCTCGCTAGGAACCCCTGATGCAGAAGCGCATACAAATCCCGTTCATGTTTACCTCAATGAAAAAGCACCTTACGAACAAGAGTCGCTTGACGTTCTGGTCTCCGCAATCGATTCGCAGATTGCGGTTCACAAGAAGCGGAAGTTCCCTGAACAGGCAAAAGTGATTGCCTATTTTGAAAAATCTCGCGATATTTTGATGAAGATTCGCGAAAACGGCGGCGCTGCATCGCATGGCCATCCATCGGACGTCAGCGTCACTCAAGGGATGATCGATGACCCCGGAAAACGCGAGCACTCAGACGACGAACTTCGTGAGTTTCTGAAACCGCTGCCAGCGAAGCCGATTAGCGAAGTGTTGCAGTCATTCGAAACTGTCGATGGTTTTGAGATGCAACTTGTGGCCAGTGAGCCGCTGGTCAACGACCCGGTCGCCGCATGTTTTGACGAAGATGGGAATCTCTACGTCTGCGAAATGCGAGACTACCCCTACAAACCAACAGAAGGCAAAGAACCGATTGGTACCATTCGTCTGCTGAAAGACAGAGACGGCGATGGGACCTTCGACGA
>JAJDEL010000918.1 GCA_029259835.1 Planctomicrobium sp.
CACCACCTTCCAGTCGATGTGACGGATTTCGTCGCCGGGATAGTATTGGCGATGCTCGACGAACTCCACGCTGCTCCCTTTGAAAGGACTTTTGTGTTGTCCAATCATATAGCCTTCAACGATCAGCTTGGCGATCACATCAAGATTGCCAAACTTCGCGAGTGCGCTGGGGTCATGCAGTGGTGGGTCGTTTGCCATTCAGATTCCGTTATTGAGTCGCACACTTGAACTAAACATCTATCGGTGACATCTCGGAAAATCGATACAAACCGCACACGTCAATCCACTTCCGATTGTTTCAGGTGTATTGATCCGTTGCGTTCTCGCATCATGAGATCGTGAGCTACGGTTCCAAGGAGCATTCTAGCCTACGGAGCGTGGACGTGTCTTCCTCACTGGTCGATCAAAGTGACAATCAATCGATGTCGTTCTCCAGAACCCTCTGGCGACAGTTCCAAATCTGGTTTTTAAATAATCTTTGGCCTGTGCTGGGGCTTCTCGCAGTCACTGCTCTGGTCTATGCACCCGTTGTGAAATTCGGCTTTCTCAACTGGGACGATACCTGGTACGTCGTCCGTAACGATCTGATTAAGAGTTGGCATCCAGCGAATCTCTATCGCATTGCAACAGAGCCAGTCGCTCGTAATTTCGCCCCACTCACAATCTCAACATTTCTCATCGAACATAGTTTGTGGGGACTGTGGGCTGGTGGCTATCACCTCACGAACCTCGCTCTGCACGCACTGAATGCCGTTCTGGTCTTTGGACTCATCGAGAGATTGTCGAAGAACAAGTTACTGGCTTGGGGAATCGCTGCCACGTTTGCGCTGCATCCGTTACAGGTCGAAACAGTTGCCTGGATTTCATCGCGAAAAACACTTTTGTCAACCGCATTCATGCTGGCGAGTCTCCACTGTTGGCTGAGAATTGAGCGTTCTGGTCGACACGAAGGTTGGGGCACGCTGTGGCTCATCCTCGGACTGTTGAGTAAGGCATCCGTTGTTGTTGTCCCGCCGATTGTTGTTGTTTGGGACGTCATTGTTGCACGAAAAAAGATGGCCGAAAGCATCGCGAAACAGATCATTCCGATGTTCTTTTCCGTCATGTCGATTCTCGTAACAATGTCCGCGCAGACGACCATTGTCGGTGGAATGCGTGGACATATCGGAGCCAACAAACTCTGGATTGTTGCGATGGACTGCACGATCTTGTGGCGCTATGTCGCCAAAATGTTCGTGCCGACAAGCCTCTCGGTGTTGTACAATCCGGCAACAACTGGAATCTCTCACTGGATCGCGTTGTCAGTCATCGGTTGGCTATTATGCGCCGCTTTGGCATGGCGATATCACCAAAAGTATCCGTTGATTGTTTTCTGCTTTGCGACTTGGATACTGCTGCTGGTGCCGGTCCTGAATTTATTTCCGATCACGACCCTGATGAATGATCGCTATTTGTACTTGCCAATGGTGCCGTTTTTCTGCGGTGTCCTTTTGGGTGTGAACGAACTCCTCAAGGCAATCCAAATAAAGCGACTGACCGAAGCGTTTCATGCAGTCAAATTTCAAACGGCATCGATTCTTGCAGTGGTCACCTTGCTCTGCTGGGGAACACTTTCGTATCTGCCTGTCTGGTCACAGCCGCTAACGCTTTGGCACCACGCACAACAAGAGACTCCTTCACTCACTGTTGTGCAAATTCAATGGGCGAATACGCTCATGGATCTCGGTGAAGTCGATGCTGCCACCAAGGCATTGCAGTATGCTCTCGACAATTGTGAACCAGACGAATTCGACCAGAAAAGAATTCAGGCAAAGCTTGAGGAATGGTCGTCTGCGAATTTCGATGAAGTCTAGATTCAACGTACCACTGTGCTCATTTCACATGGTGGTGGAAGTGTGAAAGTCCAAGGTGGCACAGACATTTCTGTCCGTGCTTTCTATCGACAACTCTCAATCACACAGACGGGAATGTCTGTGCTCCCTATCTGCTTCATTGAGCGCTTGAAATGTCTTTGCGAAGCTTCTTTGCATCTCGCAGGTAGATATGAACCATGTCGGCCTGTGGTTTTTCTGTATTCACATGCAGAAGAATACGGATGATCAATGGCAATGCACCTGGGACATCAATTTCTGAAGCACAAAGCAGCGGGACCGAACTCATGCCAAGTTCACGGGCCGCTTCTGCAGGAAAAGCCGACGTTAAATCAGGAGTGGTCGTAAAGACTGCTGAGACGATTTCCGAAAAATCGCTTAACTCGTTGCGCGCAATTGTCTCTTCCAATAGCTCGCGAGTCGCCGCGAGAATTTCGGCCTTAGTGTTCGAATTCGCGCTGATTGCGCCTCTTACACCACGTACGGGCATCTCTGATCCGTTGTTCAGGTCTTTAAGGTTTCAAGTCGAGGCAGTATAGCGAATGCACCGCGTCGCATCATCTCTTGCATCCGAAATTCATTCAGAACTCATTCCGCCCAACTTTGGAACGGATCAATACTTAGGCGCGAGTTGAAATAACGTGAATCGTCAGAAACTTCTTCCCCAGCCCAGTCTGGTTTAACGAATGTTTCATCCGGCGACTCAAGCTCAATTTCGGCGATGACTAAGCCAGCATTTTCGCCCAGGAATTCGTCGACTTCCCAAAGATGGTCTCCATGCTGGATTTCCCAGCGGTACTTTTCAATCAACGGACCATCACACAGCAGCAACATTTCTTCTGCATCTGCAACAGGAATCGCATACTCGAATTCCTGCCGAGCTGTGTTGCTAGTCAACGATTTCACGGTCAACCAGGCTTTGCTTCCAGCGATGCGAACACGCACTGTTCTTCCTGGTTCTCGACAGAGGTATCCTTGACGGTACAGCGTCGGCTCCCCAGACTGATAATCTCCGCAAACGAGAAATTTCCGCTCAATTTCGATTCCCATGAGAACACTTCAGAAATTCGAAAAAATGGATCATGATTGTGCGAGTGACATCTATCGCAACTTAGCCCCCGGTGATCCACCGGGGGAGAGATGCGCTTC
>JAJDEL010000919.1 GCA_029259835.1 Planctomicrobium sp.
CGGTAGATCGACCAGCCGTAGGGGCCTTTGAGTTGGCTTTCGCATTTGAGTTCGAAGACTTTTTCGTGTGATTTATCGCCAGTGATTTCAAAGATTCTGGCCCATTGGTGTTCGGCTGGGACTGTGTTGAAGGGTGTGCCGTCTTCGAGTTCGATGTGACCTCCATCGGTGATGAGGTAGTTGCCGGTTTGCGGCATTAAGTCGGCTTCGCAATAGAACGGGCAGTAGAACACATCGTCAGGCGAGCCGTCGTACTGCCAGATTTGTTGAACGGTTTTTGACTTTTCATCAATCTTGAACTCAACGACCCGGCTGTTATTTTCGCTACCGAGTAATGGTTTGTTGAACGGACGTGCCCGGAAGTTACCGTTGTCGTAGAGACGGATGTTTCCTGCGGCTGTTAACTGTGGTCCGTGCTGGTGGTAGGGCCATTTGAAATTCTTTCCGATCGGATTTAACAGGTACTTCTGCCATTTTTCTCCCCAGCCATCGTGTGTCCCGAAGATCCAGATGATCTCTGCACTCTTCAAGTCGTACTTAATCATGCAGTCGAGATGCCGGAATGAGATGATAATCGCCTCTTCTTCCGGTAACAAAATAAACGCATTCGCATGGCTCCAGTCTCGGCTGGAGCCATCGATGAGGTCATTGTATTTCGGTTTCCAGAACGATCCACGAGATAAAAAACCGAATCGGCTTTGGTCGAGACTGTCTTTCAATTCGAACCGGCGAACAACTTCTCCGGTCGCCGGGACAAATTCGATCAACTGATCACACACGACATGCGCTGGCTCCCAGTCTGCTCCAGGGTCTATGACGCTTGCCGGAAACTTTTTGAACTTCACTAAGTCTGTCGAGAGCGTGAAGAGGTTGCCATTCGGGTGTTCGGTAATCTCGTGGTGCATGGTGTCGATATCGATTGGAATCGATTGATCGTTCGGAGCTTCCGTTAAACGTGACGTATGCCATTGCCGAATCAAATTTCCCGCTAAATCAATCTCGAAGGCATATCTGTAGTTCCCGTGCTGAAACAGAATGTGCCCATTCTTGAGCAAGCGGACATCGGCAGTCCGGTGTCCAGACCGCATAAACCAGACGACCTCACCACGTTCGTTGACAGCAATCAAATAGCCGTAGTCCATCATGCTTTTATCGTCTCGCCACAGATTGACCGGGAACAGCGTGACGCCCGGTTCCATTTGATCAGTTTTCGAGAGAGTTGTTTCAATCGGCGGAAACGATTTCGGCAATGGCAGCGTCTTGAAGTGCAGCAGTTCGCTGACCTCAGTTGCTTTTGTTTTCGGGTCGATCAAGCGAACCCGAATTTCGTGATCACGACCAGGGCGCATGCTGTGAGCTATCAGTCGCAGTTTTTTCTTCGGATCTTGAGAGCCTGAAATCGTCCAGGTGTTTTTGCCATCGGAAAGCTCCAACTCTCCGATTACCGGCGAGGTTGCAGAGACATCCACAATCGCAACCAGAGGAGCACGTTGCTGTGGATTTGGAGATACAACAGGCTCGCCGTCAAAGAGTGACACGACCACCTTTTGAGCCGTGACGACTTCGGCCTGTGTCGCTGGGGAGAATTGACTTCCGCAGCCACACAACCCTGTACATAAGATTAACAAGAACGAACGCAACATTTTCTTTTCGCGAAATGGAGACCACAGAATCATTAGCCTACACTCTAGCAGTCCACGACTTTTCCTTCACCTCATTCAATGAGCCAGTCATGCCTGCCTACACAATCAAAGCGATTGAGTTGTACGTCCGAGAAACCTTGCCGGGACGAATGTTGTTTTCTCTCGGAAAGCAAAAGCAGGCAGCGAAGCCGAATCAAGGGTTGCTCAATCCTTTAGGACACATGCGGTTGATTTTGCAGGACTCCAACGGGCAAGAAACCTTCGGTTGTTCCGGAGACCGGCTTTCTGTTCGATGGCTCGATAAACGACCAGGACGTTCGCTCGATCTTAAACGCCGCGAACTTGTGCAACTCCTCAACGATGCGCGGGAAATTGCTCTCTCTGCCGGTTCATTTGAAACGCCGTTTGAGTTCTGGCAGAAAGTACACCCTCAGATTATGCAGCGAGGGAAATCAATGAAGCAGGAAGAGTTGACGTCATCGTTTGCGTCTGCACAGTTTGAGCGTGCGGTTCTTGACGCATTCTGCCGTGCCCATGACACGCCGATTTTTGACATGGTGAAAAAGAACCGAATCGGTTTTCAGGCTGCCACGATTCATCCTGAACTGAAAGGATTTCCGTTCGAGAAATCACTGCCGGAATCTCCGCTGTCACAGTTCTGGATTCGGCACACGATTGGTTCATCCGATCCACTCACTTCCAAGGATCTTGATGACACGCAGCGTGTCAACGATGGACTGCCTGAAACGCTTGAAGACTACGTTCGTGAAGATGGAGTGCGGTACTTCAAAATCAAAGTTTCAGGAGATCCCGACAAAGACATCAAACGACTCGCAGCGATTTGGGATGTAATTGTCGGTGCGCAGGTTCCTGTCATTACTCTTGATGCAAACGAAGCTTACGACAACTTGAAAACCTTCGAGAAATTTCTTGTTCGGTTTAATGCTGAACTGACGGGCATGTTTCAGCATGTTGCTTACATTGAGCAACCGTTACGGCGGCAACTCACGCTTGATCCCTCGACGAAAAGAGCAATTTCGCGACTTGCTGAACTGAAGCCGCTACTCATCGATGAAGCAGATGGCTCCACCGATTCCTATCGCAGGGCACTCGATATTGGCTACGACGGAACCTCACATAAAAACTGCAAAGGCGTTTTCAAATCGCTGGCGAATTACGCTTTGATGATGCACCGCGCTGAGTCTGGTCGGCAAACGTTTATGAGTGCTGAAGACTTGCAAAACCTGCCCATTGTCCCACTTCAACAGGACTTCACGACGCTCGGAATCCTCGGCATCGAACATTGCGAACGGAACGGACACCACTACAACTTCGGCCTCTCGATGCTCTCTGACAAAGACAGGGAGAACGCACTGAAGAGTCATCCCGATCTCTATTTCCGAAAGGGAGATGAAGGTTTTTTGAACATCCAGGGTGGACGAGTCAGCTGCTCGAGCCTGCAATGCCCCGGCTTCGGCATCTCGAACGAACCTGACTGGGCGTCAATGATGAAACTGAGCGACTGGGTGAAATTGCGACATCCGGAAGGGTAAGGAACAGGACGTCTCTCTTCAGAAACAGAGATTTGGGACCAGGAAAGTGCTCGATCCATCGCTTCAAAGCTTGTTCAAATTTCGATACACATCCAACTCGACGCGTTCTTTTCAAGGATTGATCGTTCCCTGGAACGGAGCAGGCAGTAGCAGTGAGTGGTGATGGAAGAGTACCAGTTTTCCCTGTTCTCCGAGGAATTGAGTAAAGAACAGAATGAAGACGAAAATTCCGATGAGGAGGACGATCAATGTCCCGAAGAGCAAGCGAACTGACCAATGTGCTTTTTTCTCCGCCTCGCGTTTCTTCACTGCCCGATGATAAACCCATCCCAGCAGAATTCGTGTTGGGTAAATGCTGACAACGAAAACGAGAGTGATCAGCCACATCGCATCGGCAGGCAGCAGGAATGCTTTGAACAAATACAACGGCAATGCGAGCAAGTACAACACGACCAAAGAGAGCGACCAAACGATAGGTGAATGAGCATAGAGCGAGCGCACTTCGCGAAGCTGCATTCCAGCGGAAAAATTTCCTTCGCTAGCAAAACGAGCCTGCAGGAACGGTGCCCAACTTAGAGTGATCGCGAGCAGAAATCCGCCGATCAAAGTCAGCAGGATCTGTATTCCTTCAGGTTCTTCAGCAATCGAAAAGAGGACGGTCGGAATCAACAGCCACAAAAACGCAACGGCGAAACCGCGAATACCTAACGAGAAATGATTCTTGATTTCCATCCGCCGCACGAACTCTTGAATCTTTTGATCGGCGTGCGCGAAATAGCTGCCTTCGCGAAGCTGTTTGATCGTCCAGCGGATATTCTTGAACGGTCGAACAAAGCACCAGAACGAACCGCCGCGAGCTAACGCAAAAATGAGGTGCACGGTGATCAAAGCCCAGGCGATGTTCAGTCCGATATGAAAATTGATATCCGCCGTCGCACCGGGATCAATTAAACGGGCATCTGCTGCAAAACTCGATAAGAAACGGAGCGGGAGCAGAAAAATCCAAACACCGGCAGCGATGGTGACAAATCGCGGGGCGATATCCAGAAGTGGAAAACCGTCACGAATCTTACCGCTACGAGCAACGCGGCCTTCGACATTCAAGAAGTAGCCCAGCACGAAGAAGTTCACAATGGGAATCGCTGCTAAAACCGCGAGAACCAACATTAAGCTCACAAAAGCAAAGAGACGGCTAATCACCAATCCGACAAACTTGATTGGATGCTTCCACGGAACTGGGAACGAAGCCATTTCAGCTGCTATGAAAAGATCTCGGTCTTCAGATACTGAATCCGCAGTCCCATTTTCATCCTTTAACAGATCACGTTCTCCGTTTTCGGGAAAACGATTTTCATCAATTGAGTTTGCTGTGACCGTTTGCATCATAAAAACCTGCGGAATAATGGTTTCTCAGTTCAATATACCTTTCGCATCGAAGAGATGTTTCATTGAAACGAAGATTGAATGAAACTTTGCCCCGAACTCCGTGGTAGAATTGCTGAGTGAACATATTCTTGTTCGTGTGTCCCATATCATTCGGATGTCCCAATGACGTTCAAATCGCTCATCTGTCCTGTTCTTGTTGTTGCTGGCATCGTCTGGCTGACAACCGCCAGCGCCCGTTCTTCAGCAGTGTCGGTCGATCATGTTCTCATTCCAAAGGTGAACAGAAACTCTGATCTCGACGAGACTGTCAAACTTGTGAATGGCGAACTCGCTCGACTTCGAAAAGATGCGAACTTAAAAGCAGCCGAGCCTGCCGATGAGTTAACGATACTGCGACGCCTCTCGCTGGCTCTGCACGGATCGATTCCTTCTTTGGAAGAAATCAGAAAGTTCGAATCCGATGAGAGTCCAGATCGCCTTTCACGATGGCTGGAATATCTGCTTCAAGATGATCGGTTCAACGACTATTTTGCCGAACGGCTTGCGCGAAGCTATGTCGGAGTCGAGCAAGGACAATTTCTGATTTTCCGGCGTGATCGATTTCTCAACTGGCTCACGAAGGAATTGAAAAGCAACCGACATTACGATGAGATCGTCCGAGCGATGGTCTCGGGAAAAGGCGTTTGGACCAGTGAAGGTGAAGTCAATTTTATCACGTCTGCCTTGGCTGATGACGAATTCGATCCCAATAAACTGACAGCGCGGGCGATGCGTGCTTTTTTGGGACAACGAATGGATTGTGCTCAGTGCCACGACCATCCTTTCGATCATTGGAAGCAGGATGAATTTGAAGGTCTCGCCGCACATTTCGGGCAAGTCAAACTCAGCTTGGCTGGAATTGTTGATGGAGAAGAAAAAGAGTTTATCGTCGAGGATCGTCTAACTCTTGAAGATCGAACCGTGGAACCAGCAGTGCCGTTTAATTCGCAGTGGTTGGGGACAGACGGTTCAAGGCGAGAACGTCTGGCGCGATGGATCACTCACCCGGAAAACCAACGCTTCGAGCGTGCCGCTGCCAATCGTGTTTGGGCACTCTTGTTCGGTAAGCCGTTTCTTGTCCATCGCCCCGTCGACGATCTGCCTGACCCTGAAACCGATCCCGACACGAAAATACTAGACATCATTGGTGAGGACTTTCGAAAACAAGACTACGACCTCAGGCGATTGATTCGAGTCATTGCTGCGTCCGACGCTTTTCGTATGTCTTCGATACCTGCGACTGAACAGGCAATAGAAAGTTCGGGGCAAGAAACCAAGTCTGAAGAGGCGATGAACGAACAACTCGACATGGTCGAGCAGCGGTGGGCGGTCTACCCACTCGTTCGCTTGAGGCCGGAACAAGTGATCGGCTCGATGCTGCAGGCAAACAATCTTCGCACGATCGACCGAAATTCGCATCTCTTTATTCGTGCGCTGCGATTTCTGCGTGAAAACGATTTCGTCGATGAATTCGGTGATCCTGGG
>JAJDEL010000920.1 GCA_029259835.1 Planctomicrobium sp.
CGTTGCCTTGAAAATTCTACCTGCTGGAAGCCACGTCTCTGACGAGAGAGTTGCTCGATTCGAACGAGAGATGCTGTCAGTAGGCCGATTGAATCACCCGCATATTGTCGGCGCAACCGATGCACGAGAAATCGACGGCACGCATTTTCTAGTGATGGAACACCTGGATGGAATTGATCTTTCGCTCCTCGTCGAGAGAATAGGGCCTCTGCCAATTCCCGATGCATGCGAAATCATTCGGCAGGCTGCCGTGGGATTGCAATATGCCCATCAACACGATTTGATCCATCGCGACATTAAACCATCGAATCTGATGCTGACCACCGACGGACGGGTCAAAATTCTTGATCTGGGCTTGGCCCTCATTCAGGGTGATGAACCTGTCGAAGGTCAAGAAGATGAACCTACAGAGGGTGAATTGACTTCAGCAGGCCAGATCATGGGCACGCTTGGATACATGGCCCCCGAACAGATTGACCATTCCCATGACGTCGATATTCGTGCCGACCTGTATAGCCTGGGGTGTACATTTTTTAAACTGTTAACAGGTGAATTGCCATTCGAGCACCTGAAATCCACATCAGTCTCGCAAAGAGTGAAGATTCAGATCAAAGAAACTGCTCCCTCTGTCCTGGAACGAAGAATTGAGATCCCCAGCAAGTTGGCTGCGATCATAGATCGTTTACTGGCGAAAAGTCCGGACGAACGATTTGAAAATCCCGGAAAACTTGTGCAAGCTCTAAAATCTTATACTAAAGGGAATAACCTGGGAGCTCTCTCTCAAAAGACAAAACCACAAGTCATATCTGCCCCTGGACGTGAGCAACGAAAATGGCGTTTGAAAACTGCTGCTACAGTCGTTGTAGTATTGTTACTGGCAGCTTTCGCAATTCAACAAGCAACAAATAAGGGCGAAATCACGATCATTTCGTTCGATCCAGCTCTGGAAGTTGTTCTTAAGCGAAACGGTCACATTGTGGATGATTTTGAAGTAAGGCAGCGATCCAAATTGAGCTCCTACTTCACAGGCGAATATGAAGTGGAAATCAAAGGGGGGACACCAAACGGAGCAACTATCAAGAACGGAAGATTCAAACTCACCCGTGGTAAGACCGTCCTGGTCGAAATCGTGCATGACAAAACAGTCGATGCTGCTCAGTCCACAAATCCTGACCGCGAAGTAGCAGAATGGGTGTTGTCGGTTGGTGGCCGTTTACACCTGAGCACTTTTTTGAGCAACGAAAAAGGTTTAATTGAAGTCAATTCAAAAGAAATGCTCCCTACAGAGCGGTTCGAAGTCTACTCTATTAGTTTCAGAGACCGGAAGTATCTCAAAAAAGTAAACGATAGCAACATTGTCAACTTGAAAGGTCTTTCTCGATTGACGGGCCTTAGTTTAACTCAGACAGAAGTCACGGGGCATGGAATCTCGCAACTCGCGTCAATACCCGGCCTCGAAAAAATCGTTATGCCCCGGAAGTTTGATGAAGCAGAACTTGGATGTCTTTCAAAGTTGAAAAGCCTCATACAAGTTGAACTAGTTACACCAAGCTACACAGATGCATCAATTGTCCATCTGAATAAATTACCTCGACTGACACGACTTGAATTTACGACGACAGCGATTACTGAAAAAGGGTTCGATCAACTTTCCGCGCAGCAACTTACTTCGATTAGATTATTTGAAAATTTCGAGTTAAGTGATGCGGCTCTTGAGCATCTGCAGAATTTTCCGAAATTGGCAGATGTTACCATAATGGGAAATCGCAAAGCTCGAGTTCTCTCAGATTCAGGCCTGGCGCATCTACAGAAGCTCAAGCAGTTGCGACACGTGAGCCTGATCAATACTAATGTTACAGCGGCTGGGGTGACTGCGCTCAAACGAGCGTTACCAGATTGTAAGGTCGAGTGGAACGGCCCACCTAAGGTCAAATTATCAGCAGACCCCGAACGTGAAGTTGCAATATGGGTTTTGCAAGTCGGGGGAAAATTAGAAATCGATGTAGATGGGAGCATCCGAGACATCGACATCGAGAAACTGGAAGATCTACCAGACGAAAATTTTCGCGTGACACAAGTTGGGTTTGATCAGAATTCTTATATTGATGACGAGAGTCTCTCAAACCTAAGACATCTGCAATACCTTGATAGATTATTAATCATTCACCAGAAAGTCTCGGGCGCGGGATTTAAGTATCTCTCTGGAATGCAAGGACTACAGAGCCTTGATTGTGGCGGTTCTCAGGTGACGGACCAATGTCTTTCTATCGTGACAAAACTACATGGTCTGGTGTATCTCAATCTTTATCAAACCAGAGTCACCGATGAAGGAATAAAATCAATTGCTCCAATGAAGAAGCTGCTGTATTTGAATCTCAGTGGGGTCAGCGATACCGGAGTGCGCTATCTGACTAAGATGCCTCAACTCAAATTCCTCGTGATAGAAAGCAAAAATGTTACAAACGAGACACTGAAGCACCTCAGCACGATGAATAATCTGGTTGATCTTACACTTACAAAGGCTCAAATTACCGAT
Source organism: Planctomicrobium sp. (assembly GCA_029259835.1). GTDB lineage: Bacteria > Planctomycetota > Planctomycetia > Planctomycetales > Planctomycetaceae > Thalassoglobus. The sequence goes on from JAJDEL010000920.1 coordinate 2,537, forward strand.
CAAGGATTGGTGCTCCTGACGGATTGTCACAATCTCAGAATGCTCGATCTTTCACAAACGCCGATTTCCGATATAGGATTGAAACATCTCTCTAAATTGAAGTCTCTCACTAAACTCAGACTTCTAAGCACAAAAGTAACGGCCAAGGGAGTCGCTGAGCTGCAGCAATCCTTGCCCCGCTGCACCATCAAATACCAATCCGATGGCAAGCTGGAAGCATCACCTGCCCGTCCTTGACAGAGATAAATCTCATGGCCACTTAATCACCCTAAACTTGGTTTTTTGATCGTTGACGTCAGTCCGCGTTAGGCGCAATCGTTATAGAATATTGGGGAAGCCGTTTTTCGAATAAGATTTGAACAGTAATACTGGATTTGGATACCCTAAATACAAACAAACCGCGAATCAGAATCACAAACTTGATCGAGGCTCGTTGTGACCAGATTCAGAATCTGCGATCATCAAAAGAGTGGAAAATGATTCAACGGAATCTAAATACATGAGTCCCTAATGCCCAAGCCCGAATGTCCAAGCCACGAACAGTTGCAAGCATTAATCACAGCCGACCTCCCCGAGGAATCGGCTGACGAGGTATTTGCGCATCTTGAGTCTTGTGTTGATTGCCGATCAACCTTTGATGCCCAGTATCAACAGAACAAAAACACACGAAGCCCCGCACAGGTGCCTCTCGACGAAGAACCAATCGTGAAAGATCCGGCTTTTCAACGCGCTGTTGTACAAATCGAGCAGTATGGTTCAGAAAGTTCAATTTTCTTTGATCAGCTTGCAAAAGATCGTCCACAAAACAAAGAAGAACAACGTAATCTGGTTGGCGAACAAATTGACCAATATCGCATTGTCGCCAAGCTCGGTGAAGGCGGCATGGGCACCGTTTATAAAGCAGTGCACACCAAATTGGATAAAATCGTTGCCTTGAAAATTTTGCCTGCCGGAAGCTATGTCTCTGACGAGAGAATTGCTCGATTCGAACGTGAGATGTTATCAGTAGGCCGATTGAATCACCCACACATTGTTGGTGCAACCGATGCACGAGAAATTGATGGGACACATTTTCTGGTGATGGAACACCTGGATGGAATTGATCTTTCACTCCTCGTCGAGAGAATAGGGCCTCTGCCAATTCCCGATGCATGCGAAATCATTCGGCAGGCTGCGGTGGGATTGCAATATGCCCATCAACACGACTTGATCCATCGCGACATTAAACCATCAAATCTCATGCTGACCACCGACGGACGGGTCAAAATTCTCGATCTGGGCTTGGCCCTCATTCAGGGTGATGAACCTATCAAAGATCAAAACGATGAGCCTGCCAAAGGTGAGTTGACTTCAGCCGGCCAGATCATGGGCACACTCGGTTACATGGCCCCCGAACAGATTGACCATTCCCATGGCGTTGATATTCGTGCCGACCTGTATAGCCTGGGTTGTACTTTTTTTAAACTGTTAACCGGAGAAGTGCCGTTTGAGCACCTGAATTCAGCTTCAGTCTCGCAAAGGGTGAAGGTTCAGATTAAAGAACCCGCTCCCTCTGTCTCGGAACGAAGAATTGAAGTCCCCGACGAATTGGCTGTGATCGTTGATCGTTTGCTGGCGAAGAGTCCAAGCGAACGGTATGAAGATCCCGGACAACTTGTGCAGGTTCTGGAATTATTCACTGCCGGGAACAACTTGAGTGCGCTCTCTCGAAAGTTCCTACCGTCAGATAGCAACCAAAACTCGGCACAGAGTAACCCTCTGAATTCTATTTCAACTGTCGAGGTTAACACCAATTTCACACTGAGATCCAGGCCCTTATGGAAGATCTCCGCCGTCGTCGTTCTGTTATTGTTGTTGGCAGCCGTGGTGCCCCTGCTGACGACGAACAAAGACATGATAAAGTTGACACCGATTGATCCGGATCGTCTGGCAGCGCAGCAGATCTTGACAGCCGGTGGAATCATAGAATTAAAAACAACTTCTGGAACATCTGAAGTCTTCCAGGTCAACCAGTTGCCGTTGGAGCCATTTGTGATACAGGCAGTACATATTGGTCACAGGTATTTGAAAACGACACCGGTACCTGATGATGTTCTGCGCAGCCTGTCGTCGCTCCAAGATGTTATCAATCTCAATTTTTATAGCTCGGGATTGAGTAATCGTGGTCTGGCTCTGCTCACTGATCTGCCCAAACTAAAGTACTTGACCTTAAGTAAGAACTCAATTTCAAGTGCCGGGCTGGCACATCTGGTGCAGTTCGATTCACTTGAAACTCTCGGACTGGAATACACGCATATTTCTGATAAAGGGCTTATACACCTTCAAAAGCTTCCTCATCTAAAAAATCTCAGACTTGATCAAACCGATATCACAGATCGTGGCCTGTTGAATCTCAGGCAGAACAAAAAGCTAGAGAATCTGGAACTACGCGGTACGCACGTGACCAATACGGGGATGCAGCATCTAAAGGAGCTTCCCCAACTGACAAGACTAACACTCCAGCATACGCCCATCACTGACGAAGGCTTGGTCGGACTCCAGCAATTCAAAGCCCTTAAGGGGATTGAGCTATCAGGGCCACTCATTACCGCAGCCGGGCTTGGAGGGCTGAGAGATATCCCAAACTTGGAGTCACTCGCGCTCTCGGACTTCGATGTCTCTGAGATCGCATTCTCAAACTTGGCGCAGATCAAAAGTCTGGAATCTCTGAGTCTTCCAGCTGACTCAGATGTATCCAACGAATGGCTGCACCATCTGCACTCACTGCCGAACTTATCCCGTATGAGACTAGGTGGCGAGTTCCTATCGGATCGCGGAATGGAAGAGCTGTCCAAACTGAAAAGTTTGCAAGTCCTAACAATATATAATTCCAGAATCTCTGATACCGGTTTGGCCAACCTTCATCAACTGGCTGATCTCAGGGAGTTTAAAATCAATAGCCAATCAGTTTTATCGGATCGCGGGTTGAAAGAAATAACCAAACTGAAGCAATTACGAGCTCTCCACATCAAAGAGTGCAAAATTTCCGATGTTGGTTTAGCCGACCTTCATCAATTAAAGCAGCTTGATGAACTTCAAATCACGAGTCCCGAGATCACTGATGCCAGTTGTGAGGATTTGATCAATTTACCCCAATTGAAAGTTTTGATGCTCTACTCGACACAAATCACCTCTGAAGGTGCCAAGAAACTCGCCGATGGCCTTCCCAATTGCAAAGTCTATCTTGATGGCGACTGGAAAACATTTTCTTGGCTAACGAGTCAATCACCGACTGTACAATAGATTCTTCTGCACCCAAAATGGACGTCGTAACTCTTTCAGAACAATTAGTTTGCACCGAATCTTATCGATTCAAATCCGCTTTCTTTGAAAATCTCGGCAACATGCGTTAGGCGCGTGCGTTCTTGGAGTTAGAGGGGCTGCGTATGTACTCTGGGAACTCATACGTTTCTGCGGACCCAAGCTTGGTTAAAAAATTTTCATCTGGATGGGTTTAGACATACACCATTGAATCAAAGATCGATGAGACTAAGACAAAATTTGTTAACGAATCTTAGCGCCAAAAGAAAAAAGAACGAATTATCCTTACGTCTACGATCTAATTTGATCCAAAGTCAACTTCCCCTCTACCGATAGTAGAACGGCCGTTTGAGCTTTGCTCTACTAATCGGCTTGCCTCTAGCTTGCACACGTGCAGAAGTAATACGAAGAATTAAGTATTCAATATTAGATGAAGATGATTAGACCAACAATGAGTAAAGATACTATTGAAACCATTTGGCAATATACATACTCATTTTGAAAAATGGGCCAACAAAGTCAGCTTAACACAACTCAGAGAATTGTAATGACTCACAAAAAATTCTTGAAGAATCTCCGTAAACATAGCCGTCGGCATGCCAACAAACGTAACCATAGGCATGCTCGAACACAACAGGTTCAGATTGAACAGCTCGAACCAAGGCTCATGCTGACAGCCGATCTGGATGGCAATCGCATAGAACAGCTCCTCTCCCAGTACACCGCAGATGACTTTATACAGGGATTTGATAGTGCGCTGGTCAATCTTGAAGAGACCATCGATAACGCTGCCGCAGCGGTCAACGAAATTCCGCTCGTTGGCGACCAACTCGTCTCGGCAGTCGATCCGTTTCTCACAATGCTGGGCGACATGCGCGAATCGCTCCGTTCGAACGTTGAATTTGCATTCGCCCAAGCTGGCGCCGATGAGAATGCCAGCTTGCTCGAACTTTATGAAAGTGCAATTTTCCAGGTCTTTGGTCCTAACGGACTCAATGCCTTGCAGGATGGCAACGACCTCGGCACCGTCATTGACACCACCGACGTTGTCCGTACCTCCGGTATCGATCTATTCACGAACGGTGACGAAGTCGAAGATAGCGAATGGGTACAGTGGAACGTCCATCTGGCGCAACAGTTTCACATTGATATTCCCATTGACGCAACAATCGACTTCGAAGCTCTGACCGGCTCCGACGCGTTGGCAAATCTAGGATTCTCGATTGAGACAACAGGCAGCCTGAGAGTGAGCGTCGACTGGGAAGCCTATCTAGGCTGGGGCGTTACGCTTGGAAACCAGCTGACTAGCGTCGAACCTGGATTCTTCCTCGATGCCGCAGCCGTCAACGACGCAGGAGAAGAAGTTAAAGAAATCCGGCTGACAATCGACATCACTGCTGCTCCCGCAACCGACGCCTTCGGACAGGAAATTCCCGGAGCACCAAGCGGACTGAGTGGAAATGTTGCTCTTGGATTTGTCAACGGTAGTGTTGTCGATGGAACCGTCAATCCGGAAACCGGACAAGTAGAAAATACTTCATTCACCATCGATTTCACGGTCGACATTAATGATGATTCATTTGTAACTGATCCTGATGCATTTCTGATTGGTCCGAATCAAGCGTTATTTGATCGCGTCACGCACCAGGAATTGCTTGAAAAGATCGATCAGAAACATGTCCCGGACGTGCTGACTCCGCAAATCGATGTCGATGGACAAATCAGGTTACATTTTGAGACCGATACTGGCTCTCTGCCTGGGTATTCCGAACAGCAACTTGGTTTCATCGACGGCTCGCTGGGATTGCCAGAGATCGCCTTCGATCTAAATGTCGACGCATCGGTCAGTCATCGGTATTTTTCACTTCCAAATCAATTTGTGACGATCCCGGATATCGACCATTTGGCATTCAACAACGTAACGCTCGATGTTACTCCACTGCTTAATGGGATTGTTACCCCAATGGCCAATCTGGTGGGTGGAACGCTAGGGCCGCTGTTAAACGTCTTTGGCGTAGGTCTCGACGCGGGCGTAGGTTTTCTCAATGCACCATTGCCGATTCTGAATGTGATTGGTCCTGCGATGGGTTTCGGCCAACCATCAATACTGAGTCTCTCGGGTGTGGGTGACAAACTCAATCCGCTGTTCGATGCTGTTGGCGATATTGTCGGTCTCCCCGCTGATATTGCAGACTTCCTGCAATCTTATAATGGCGATCCGATCAATTTTGGGTCGTACGAATACGACTTTGACGCCGCTCCGGGTGAGCCGAAGTTCAATCGAACACAAACATCGCTGGCTGGCACCATCAACTCTGACGTATTTACCTCACTTTACGGAGAGAGATTGCAGCGCGGTGGATTCAATCTGGATATTATAGAACCCGGCGAAATTCTTGACATGTTGATCGGGAATCCATTCGACATCGTGAGCTATAATCTACCGGCGCTCTCGCTGGATCTGGGTGGCGATTTCGGGTTTGATTTTAAAGCGCTCAACTTCGGCATTCACGCCGATGCCAATCTAGATTTGAAACCAATCAGTTTTGTGTATGACTCATCCGGCCTGGAAACCATCGTCGACTCCACCCGCGCAGGCGTTGTGCCCGACTATAAAGATCTGCTTGACGGGTTCTACATTCGCAACAGTCCCGGTAGAGAATTCAATCTGTCGCTTGACATCGGTGGTGGCGGCGGGGTCGATATCGGAGTCTTCTTCGCCAACGCGAATGCCAGTATAGCCGGCAACCTGTTCTTTGATTTGCAAGACCCGAATGAAGATGGCAAATTACGGCTCAATGAGATTTTTGCAGTGACCGACCAATTGGCGAGCCCACAGAATGTCATCAATCTGTTCGACGCTGGCATCGATATCGAAGGTAGTTTTGATTTCTCTGGCGGCTTTCGTATTTTTCTGTTGTTTAAAACGATCACGCAAAGTGTTTCTCTCGGCGGTTTGGGGATCCCCTCGAATATCAATCTGGGTCTTTCGTTGAGTGACATTCTGGGATACTCAGTGTCGGAACAGCCAGCGGGCGAACCCAGCCTGGGAACCGAGTTCATTGAGGCCGGACAGAAGGTTCTAAGAATCAACGCGGGACTATTTGCTGACGATCGAGTGCACGGTAGCACGAACGACTCTGGCGGTATTAATGTCAGCGGCAGAGACGGTAGCATTGTTGTTACCGCCAACATACCGAAGCTAGGTGGCGGAGTCGAAACGGTCACGCAATCATTTGACGCCAACGTCGATCGCGTCGTCATTGTAGGTACTGATAATGATGATCTGATCGACTTCTCGGGACTCTCCAACGTGGCCCTCGAAGTGCACGGCCTCGGTGGTGACGACACCATTCTCACTGGCGGTGGAAATGATCTCATCTTCGCGGGTGCGGGAAATGACATCGTCCACGCGGGCACGGGTGATGACATCGTCCTGGGTGAAGATGGCAACGATACAATCTTTGGTGAAGCAGGCTCTGACGTTATCGATGGTGGTCACGGTAACGACACGATTAATAGCGGCTCGGGTAACGACTTCATCACCGGCGGATGGGATGACGACTTGTTGATCAGTGTTGCAGGAATTGACCAGATTTTTGGAGATCGTGGTGATGATACCATTCAAATTGACCATCGGTCTCACGCCACGATCGACGGCGGACGTGGCTTCAACACATTGTTGATCAATGATGTTCAAGACGATTTCAACAACGATCGTCCACTCAATGCAACACTCACTGAAGATACATTCAACGTCAACGGCGGCAGTACATCGACTTATTCAGACATCGACTTCGTTGATATTTTGTTGGGATCGCGTGCTGATGTCCTGACGATTCATTCTACTTCATCACCGGTACGAGTCGATGGAATCGTCGGCCTCACCGAATCCGATTCCCTGATTATCGACCGCACGCACGACACAGTCGACAGAAATGGCGCACTCACTGGCGACACGATCACCGGCCTTGGACTCAATGATATCACTTATGCCAACATTGAAAACCTCGCAATCAACCTTGGCAGCGGTTCTGACCAATTTACTGTCGAAAGTACTTCCGAATTAACGGCTACCACAATCAATAGCGGCTTAGGCGATGATACGATCACACTCAAATCAGTCGGCAGTACAAAGCTGACTCAAATCATCGGCAATGACGGTAGCGATGAAGCGATTCTACTCATTCCAGATAACCCATCAGAATTTGGGCAACTCGGCGTCGGCGTTGAACGGCTGGTCATTGACAATTCCACTGCGGGCGATTCGGTCGCTTGGAAATACAGCGACGGCCGAATTCAGGCAAATGGTAACCCAATTGTTGATGCACTTGGTGCCGAGCTGGTCGTTTTCACAGCCGGCCTGGGCGGAGCAAATTCGCTGGTCGTGGAAGACAACGTCGACAATCCCCAGTTCATCACAATTGAAAACGATCAGGTGCAAATTCTCGAAGGGATTAACCTGCTTCAACAAAATGCAGCTCAGAAATTTTCGTTTGACGCCACACAATTTCCAACTTCCGCACAGGGTATCGCAGGAGCCCAAGGGATCACCGATAGTCCAGATGCAAATCACGTTTACATTACCGGCGGCTCACACATCGCAGTTTATCGGCGTCAATTGGATGTCAACGGAAACAGAACCCAAAACCTGGAATTCGTCCAGGTTCTCATCGACGGGGTTAATGGCGTTGACGGACTCAATGGAGCGAAGGATGTAGTCGTCAGTCCCGATGGACGGCACGTTTATGTCACCAGTGTGAATGACCAATCAATTGCTATTTTCGAACGTGTCGAGGCGACCGGCCGACTGATCTATAAAGACCGCTTGCACATACCTCCCAATCCGCTAAGCGGCATTACAATGAGTGTCGACAATCGTCTCTACGCGACATCCAACTCAGTTGTTTTCTTGATCAATCGCAATCCCAGTAACGGAAGTCTGACGATTGGTAAGATCATCTCCGTCGGAGGCCAGATCACCGACATTACTGTCACACCTGACGGTGGCGAAGTTTACGTGACGGCACAAAACGGTATCCACCGTTACGATATCAACCTGAACGGTCATGTTCACGTCGATTCGGTCTTGTCAGCTGGCGAGAGTTTATTTCGTGGTCAATCGCTCTATTCTCCAAACGGAGCTGTGCGACTCACACTGCAACATGACGGAAACCTGGTGATGCATGACATAAGTTTCCCCACTCACCGGTTGCTATGGAATCTCGGAACACACAACCAGGGTGTCGAGCGCGCTACTATGCAGGCAGACGGGAACTTTGTCCTCTATCGAGCCGACGGCCACGCCGTCTGGAATTCCGGAACTTCGGGAAGTGGAGCAGTGCGTGCGTCCTTACAAGATGATGGATTCTTCGTACTTCGTCACGGAAACAACACACCACTCAGGATTTGGGGCCAAGAGTATTCATTTACCGACAGGGCTGACAGTTTTCCATACAAATCGGTGACTGCAACAAATCAATTTGTGTATGTCGGAACGTCCACAGGAATTCGCCGTTACGATCGCAATTTGAATTTAATCAATACTCAATTTAGCGTACGAGGAACGGACGTTACCACACTTGATATTCACCAGCCCTCCGGAACCCTGGTAGCGGGG
>JAJDEL010000093.1 GCA_029259835.1 Planctomicrobium sp.
TCAGGTCAGGGCGTGGCGATGTCGTCTCGATGCTCCCTAGCATGAGGCGGAATCTACCCAGCAAGTGCTTGCTTCCGTAGCGCTGGTCCAGAATCACAGTCCACTCCCCACCGTGGGGGAGTTCAACCGGCTCGGTGAAAGTGAACCAGGCCGTGCGGTCCACATTACCGCCCAGACCGATTGCCCAGCCTTTACTCGCAGTGGGATCAAGAGCATCTTCGACGGGATACCCCGGCTGAGAATAATCGGCGCGTGCCGAGGCGAGTGTGACTCCCCGAGCGTCTGCAACTTGCTCGCCCGGAGCAGAGAACGGCCGCACCTCCACTTTCATATGCGAGAGAACAAAGTTCCCGTGAGGTGTTCGTCCGGGACCGCGATTACCCAGGCTATCATGTGTTAAAGCTTCGAGCCGAAGCAGGCTCGCGTTGCCCGGCTCTGTCGTGAACTTCACTGTGTATGAGTCGGATGTCGCCACTTCACCTTGAGCTAGAATAGTTCCATCATCCTCGGTCATCAGTTCAGTCGATTTTTCGTTCGATTCTGCCATCAGGTGATTCGACTTTAGAAAAACCGGTACGCTGAGCAGTTGCGAGAGAGGCCAGGCAACGTCTTCAATCTTCGCGTCTTTCAATGCGACTCGATTCTCATACGCCCATTGTTGAAAAGCTGATCCTGAAGCGAGCGGCCCGCTTTTTAATGCCCAGGTTTCTCCTAATCGTTTTCGAATTTGGTTACGCAGTTGTGTCAGTTCCGCAATTGCCTCGTCATTCTTTCCAGGAGCATCGATCAAGCGTGGTGTCCAGCGCGGCGTCATGAAGACGCCTGCGAGTGCGTAATAATCTGCTTGAGAAATCGCATCGAGTTTATGATCGTGACAGCGGGCGCAACCGACCGTCATTGCCAGGAATGCCTTCGAGAAGGCATCGATCTTGTTGTTCACCATCTCCTGATGAATTCCGTTAAATGCCAGGCTGCTGCCGTGGCGATGTTCGCCCAAATGATAAAACATCGGACCGATCATGCTTTCGTTCACGCCAGCCTGTTCGTTAATCCGTGGCTCAGGTAGTAAGTCGCCCGCAATTTGTTCTCGGATGAACTGGTCGAAACCGATATCGTCATTGAAAGCGCGGATCAGGTAATCGCGATACTCCCACGAACCTTTCGCCGGATTGTCCCACTCATAGCCGTACGTGTCTGTATAGCGCACGACATCCATCCAGTGCCGCGCGAATCGCTCGCCGAAATGTGGTGACGCAAGCAGAGTGTCCACAAGATGAGTCAGAGCCGATTCTGGATTTTCAGCATACGCCAGAGGGAACGCCTGCACTTGTTCCGGTTTTGGTGGAAGCCCGGTCAGAACAAATGAAAGCCGCCGCAACAGGGTCTCGGCGCTGGCAGTTTTGGCAGGGGATAGTTTCGCCTGATCCAGCGCCGAACGAATAAAGCGGTCAACCGGCTCGTTCGACCACGCATCGTCCTCGACCTTTGGTGGCGAGGTTTCTTTCAGAGGTTGTAAACTCCACCACTTGCTGCGTTCGGCAAGTTGGGCTTTCCATGTCGCCGACGCCGCTTCTGTTGGCGAGGGCGCATTGTCTCTGGGATCGACCGCTCCTGAGCGAATCCACTTCTCAAAATCAGCGATCACAGTTTCCGATAATTTCTTTTTCGGAGGCATCTCAAACGACTCATGTCGCAACGCCTCAAGTAGCAAGCTTTCGTCCGGTTTTCCAGGTACAACCGCCGGCCCAGATTCGCCACCTTTGCGAAGCCCGTCACGAAAATCGACCAGCAATTCACCTTTTGCCTCATCAGACGCTGATGAATGACATTCGTAGCAGTGCTTCACCAACACCGGACGAATGCGAGATTCGAAAAATTCGGTCTCGTCCGAAGCGAATCCTGCGAGAGGACACACGCAACTCAGCCAGAAGATCAAGACGAAAGCGGATCGATTCATAATGGTCGATTGTGACTTGTTACTCCGCGCGAGTCTATCGCGATTGCACTCAAAAATAGTATATTCCTATCATGGTACAAGAATCATTCCAGAGTGAATTTCTACACGAGATCAGCAATCTCGGCGACATGCTGGACGCTCTCGGTCGCATTCCGGGAGCGATGTTCATGATCAAGAATTGCGAATCGCGCTACATCTACATGAGCCGCGCCTTGTCTGAGGCAATTCATGTCGTCCGGAGTGAAGAAGTCGTTGGAAAGACGGATTTTGATTTGTTTCCGAGGATCATTGCTGAGCACTTCCGCCAAAATGACCTGCTGGTCATTCGTGATGGGCGAACGCTCGTGAACGAAATTCACGCGACTGCCTTGTTAAGTGGTCCGACGAAATGGTTCCTGTCCAGCAAGTTTCCACTGAGGAATCGCGCGAACGAAATCATCGGGCTACTCACGATCAACGAGACATACAGCCAGATGATCGGTCATGATTCCGAATTGGATCAACTGTTGCCTGCAATCGAACACATCACCCTGCGATTTGCAGAGAAGATCAACATCGCAGACCTGGCTGGCCTTTGCGGTTTGTCGCAGAGCCACTTCATGCGAATCTTCAAGCGTCGGATTGAGATGACTGCGTATGCGTTTCTGGAACAGGTTCGCATGCACCACGCGATCCATGCTGTGAAACACTCAAGAGATTCAATCGCTTCGATAGCCCATGGGTGTGGCTTCTACGACCACAGTTCGTTCGTGAAGCGATTCCGCAAAGTAAGTGGAACAACACCTTTGAAGTATCGCCGCGATTACCAATCGCAGTTCACCCAGACACCAGGCTTTGTTCTACCAGAACCGGAAGTTTAGGCGGTCAACCTCCGTTACTTTCGAAGGTTCAACATTATGACATTCCCTGCTACTTTGTCGTGTGTCATTCAGTTCCGTTCGAAGATGTGCTTGCCACCTTAAGCGTCACCGGTCAGCGAGAGTGCTGAGCGATATGATTCAATGACATCGATGTGCGGGCTGAGACCTGTGCCGATCAGT
>JAJDEL010000921.1 GCA_029259835.1 Planctomicrobium sp.
CACAGATCATTAGCTTTGATCAGGTGACAAGAATCGGAACAGGGGCGACACCTGCCTACAGTTTTCACCTCAAAGACACAGATGTCGAGGCGCCTCACACTCCTGACAAGAGAATCGGAATCGATCAGCCTGTTCACATTGCTGGCGTTCGCGACGCCGAGAACCAGGAAGTTCGTCTCTATCTGGATGGAAAACTGATTGACAAAAAATCAGGGAAGAGCAACAAAGGGGATGACTGTCTCCAAATTTGCAGCAACGGATATCAATGGAAAGGTGATGGTCCGCCCTATAATTACGCGTTTGCAGGTTGGCTGTTTGAAGCTCGTGTCTCCAGTTCCGCAAGATACACGGAAGATTTCACTCCTGAAAAACGATTCAGTGAAGACGATGAAGTTTTAGCCTTGTACCACTTTGATGAGGGCGCTGGCGATATTCTCAAGGATTCTTCCGGCAATGGTCACGACGGTAAGATTGTGGGAACAGAGTGGGTGAGCGTTGGTATTGCTCCCAGGAAAATCGCAGATCAGTTCGCGCTGCGGTTTGACCACAAAGAGGACTCCGTCGAAAATCCATCCCAATTCATCACAATTCCTTCGTTGAAATATGGAGGCACACATCCGATCACGATCGAGGCACGTGTCACTCCCGCCAGTTCGGGAGGGAATGCAGGTTTTATCATTACAAATCCCCACCCGTACGGGATTCAACTCCGTCGAAACGGGAAAGGCCAAATCGGAGTGAAGTTGTCTACCGGTGAAGGATCGCCAGGTCTGTTCCTGGAATGCCCCCGAGTGTCGCCAGATGGCGAGAACGTACATGTCGCTGCAGTTTATGACGGTCAACAACTTCGGCTCTATATCGATGGCCATCGAGTGAATAAGGTTTTGGAGGTGCCAGAAATAAAACCGTATGGTGACCAGCCCTTTTTCATTGGGCGATTTACGAATAGCAAGCAGCGTGCGCAAACCGTATTCGCGGGCGCGATTGATGAAGTTCGGATCTCCAGCGTCGCTCGCTACACTCAGGATTTTTCTCCGGAGCAACGGTTCGAACCAGACGGAGACACTCTCGCCCTTTACCATTTCGACGAAGGTCAAGGAGACGTCCTCAAAGATTCCTCCGGCAACGACCACGACGGAACGATCGTCGGTGCGAAGTGGGTTGATCTGAATTTACGTAGATCAGGTGCACGGCCTGTTCTCAAACTGCGTCAATCATGGGACGCTCATGATGGCAATAACGCACGAACGGTCGCGTTTGATCCGACAGGAACCTGGTTCGCATCTGCAGGCAGCGAGAAAATTCATGTCTGGAATTCTCAGACACTGCAAAAGATCAGAAGTTTCAAGAACGACTCCCGGCATATCGACTTCGGCTCCGAGGGACGCCTTGCATCTCGAGGGAGAAATGGTGTCGTTCACTTAATCAACGTGGAATCCGGCAATGTCCAAAGGTTGCAGCCGAGCGTCAAGGGGGACTGGGGGGAAGTCGTCTTTAGCCCCGATGGGCGTTCCCTGTACGCTGTGGGGGCGGATGATGCAGGCATTGTGAGGTGGGATGTTTCTGCCTCGGATGTTGGCGTTGGCAAAGTGCTCGCTGAATCGGGGCGGTTCATTCACTTGACTTGCAGCCCAGACGGTTCGCGACTCGCCGTTTCCGGTTGGGGACCGAATATCAAGCTGTTCTCGAGCCTGGACGGCGCGCCACTAGGTGAATTGGCTGCTCCAGACGTCTCCGCGATTGCCTTCTCGCCAGATGGTCAATCGCTCGCCTCGGCCTCAAAGCTCGGCACACTTACACTTTGGGATATCGAAAAGCAAACGCCGATTCTTAAGCTGTCGGCGGACGATTTGAACGTCGAATTGCGATCCGTCGTGTTTCTGAATGACACCATCCTGGCGACGGGAGGACGAGATTTACAAGTGAGGCTCTGGGACATTGAATCCGGCGACAACTTCTCGCAATTGGAATCACAACCCCAGATTGTCACCTCAATCGCTGTTTCGCCTCTGGGGAAGACGCTGATCTCAACCGATGACTCCGGACGATTGTTCGTGTGGGACATTTCGAGACCGATTTCCACCACTGCCATGTCCAGCAGTGTCGTTGCTCCAACCGCTGGGACTCCCTCCTCGCCAAACTTCGCTCTCCAGTTTCAGGATCAGGATGTCGATTATCTTGATGATTCATTCGTCTACGATGGGACTCATCCTCTGACGATAGAAGGTTGGATTGACACGTCTGGGATCTCGGCTGAAGATGTGGGTGAACGCTCTGTGATGCTCTTGGGGGCATCGAAATTCATGGCATTGCAGATTCTGCCACTGGGTCCAAGCAAGACGTTGAAGTGGCAACTCTATGCAGCAAGGGGTCAGGGCGAAGATGGTCAGCGCCCCTACCGTGCTGCTGAACTCGATCTCACCAGGACGACACCGACTCATGTCGCCATGGTCTACGACGGAAAATCGGTAGCACTGTACCTCGACGGCAAACTCGTTGCAGAGCCTTTTCTTTACAAGTTCAACCCGGAGAACATCAACCGCCATGCGTGTGTCATCGGAGCCAAATGGTCTGAGGCAGAAAATTCGGAAAACGTGAAGAGTTACGTGACTTTCGACGAGGTCCGCATTTCCAAATCTGCCCGCTACAGCAAGGACTTCACCCCACTAAAACGATTCGAATCAGACGAACAGACAATCGCTCTGTATCACTTCGACGAGGGAGCAGGAGAAGTCTTCAAAGACGCATCCGGTAACGGGAATGACCGAAAGATCAATGGAGCGATATGGGTGAACGCCGATGGGTCGCCACGTACCACTGCCAATCTGCCCAGCAATACAACACAGCCCTGGCAGCCAACGCCGGAGCAGGAAGCCTTCTTTGCCACCGTGGCGAAACTCTCGCCAGAGCAGCAAGTCGAAGCGGTCCGTGAGCAACTCAAACTCGCCAACCCCGACTTCGACGGCAAACTGGAGTACAAAATCAAGGACGGTCGCGTGGCGGAATTGAAGTTCTTGCACGAACACATCACCGACATTTCCCCCATTCGAGCGCTCGAACATCTCGAACGGTTATTCTGCGGCAACCAAGTTAGTGGCAAGAGCCAGCTTGCTGACCTGGCTCCCTTGCAAGGACTGAAGCTGACATCCCTTTACTGTCCATTTTCAAAAATCTCCGATCTTTCCCCTTTGCGGGGCATGCCGTTGACATCGCTGGCAGTTTTCAACACGCAGGTTGCCGATCTCGCTCCCTTGCGGGGGATGCCGCTATCGACCATGAACTGCGGCGCCACGCTTGTGGCAGATCTTTCCCCCTTGCGGGGGATGAAGCTAGCGGAACTGACCTGTTCCTCTACACGAGTCGCTGATCTCTCGCCACTGCAAGGAATGCCGCTGAAGCACTTGGAGTGCGGCAACAATACGGGCGTTTCTGACCTCTGGCCGCTCAAGGGCATGAAGCTAACGCTCCTGGGCTGTGCCAACACGCAAGTCTCGGATTTATCTCTCTTGCAGGGAATGCCATTGACGACCTTGAGGTGTTTCAAAACAGGAGTCACAGACTTCTCACCGTTGAAGGGAATGAAGCTGGATTATTTTGAATTCTCTGTCGAAACCGGCAGAAAGAATGCCCCGATCCTACGGGCGATGAAAACACTCAGAACAATCAACCGCAAACCGGCAGCTGAGTTTTGGAAGTTGGATGAGGCAAAGTGAGAACTCAAACAGGGTAGAATCGTTGTTTTCACACCACTGGATCTGAACTGTGTTCCTTACTGAGTCATACTCAGCCAGAAGCTTTGTTGTGGGCCGCTGGTGAACTCTTTTTCCAGGGAGACGATTCTTTGAGCGCAGGTGACTCTCGGTTTGGCGACGACTTCTTCGCCTTCTTCCAGGCCGCTAATGATTTCGATCTGGTCGTCACTGAAAATTCCGACTTCAAGTTCGCGGTGTTGGACTTCGTCTCCGTTGCGAACGAAGGCAACGTACTTCTTGCCTACCTGAACAACAGATCGCACGGATGTTTGGAGTGTGGATTCTCTCCGCTCGGCGATGATGTTCACGATTGCTGTCATCCCAGGTGAAAGGCTGCGTGAGACTTCCGGGTCGGCGTCCAGGTCGACTGTCACCTGATATTCTCGCAGGTTGTAGTCTGGATAACGTCCGGCAAGAGGAACGGTTGAAATTTGGCTGACGTGTCCTGAGTATGTTTGTTCGCCGGCGGCGTCAATTTGAATGACTGTTTGTTGATTCAGTTTAATACGCCGAATGTTTGATTCATGAACTCGAAGCTTGACCTGAAGTCGATCACGGTCTGGTATTGTTGCGACCGCC
>JAJDEL010000922.1 GCA_029259835.1 Planctomicrobium sp.
TCTTCTTTGTTCCTCCTGACCGGAATAGCGGGTTAGGAACATTTCACTCTGGAATCAAACCTTTTAACACGAAAACGCTCACATTAAAAATCGCGAACGGCGACGACTCGCTAAGAGAAATTGGCACTGAAAATGTTGATGTGGTTAAGCTGGATGTGGAAGGTATGGAAAAGGCTGTTTTGGCAGGATTGTGTCGGACTCTCAATACATCCCGCCCCATTATTCTCATGGAATTTGGGATTGAAACTCGGTCAAGTTTTAGGAGTCAACAAGAGTTCTACGATTTTCTGCCAGTGGATTATTCTGTCTATAAATTTGCATCGAGCGCATCGCAACACGGGATTTTTCCGAGTGCACGACGCTCTCTGCAGGCTTTTGATTTTGAACACCCAGGAGGAAATATCGTTTTAGCACCGAATGAATCTCATGTTCTAACACTCTTGGACCACAACGTCGCACCCTGCCACACAAGAGGACACTGCAAGGAAAGTGGAATTCTTACTTTCGGACACGACAAGGCAAGGAGCCACTCGATTTCATGATGCAAATCAAAGAGCAATCAATTGCGAGGCATCGTCATTTAGTGCATCCGGTACGCGTTGAGTCGAAGAATATCCTTATCATGACAGCCACATTTCCACCGCGTGGCGGTTCAGGAATTCAGCGGGTTTATTATCAAGCGGATTGTTTCGCAAGACTCGGTGCGAAAGTTTGGGTGGTCACCGAAGGTGCTGAATCCACTTGGGTCAACGATGAATTTGAACTGCAATACCTGGGAGCAGACAGAGTCCATCGAATCCCACAATATTCGCACACGGTCACGAAATGGGGGCTAAAACTGATCAGCCGACTTTTGGGAACAACCATCTATCCGGATTCCCATAGCGCCTGGATATGGGGCTCATTTCGAAAGGCGTCCAAACTCGTGAAACAACAATCAATCAACACGATTTTTGTCAGTTTCGGGCTCCCCAGCGCCTTGATTGTCGGAGGATTATTAAAGCGGCGATATCCGCATTTACAGATCGTCATTGACGTCCGCGATTTGTGGGTCAACAACCCGATGCCGTTTTCTCATGTTCGTCCCAAAGGAGTGTTGGCTCGTTTGGATCGACATATTGAACAATATGCAATGAAATACGCTGATCTCATTTTGGCAGTGAGTGATGGAATCGCAGAGGAAATTCAACAGCGTTACTTTACTCCGTCTGACACTCGTGTTCATGTCGTACAAAACGGATTCGACGAGGAACTTTTTCGAAGCTGTCAGAGCGATTACGTTCACACGCGGTCAAGTCAGCAGATCACTTTCCGGCATATTGGATTTGCTGGACCATCACAACACATTGACAAATTCTTCCAGGCCGTATGCCGAATTAAAAATGAATCCACGGACTCACTGAAAAACGTCAAGATAGAATTCATTGGAGGAGCACAGGCATTCATCGACCAGCTGGCGATCAAGTTTGGCGTCTCGGACATTGTCCATACCCGGCCTTATGTCTCTCATCTTCAGGCGATTGAGTTGATGCGTTCGGCGGATGTATTACTTCTTTTCTGGGGACCGGGAGAAGGAACGATCGGTGGAAAGACTTATGAATACCTCAGAGCGAATCGATTCATCTTGGCTTTTGACCAGGAGAATCGGGACGGTCGAAAACTCCTGAAGGAAAGTGGAAGAGGACGTTGGGTTTCCTCGCACAATGTCACCGCTCAAGTGCAGGAAATTCAGTCACTACTGATGGCGCTTCGCGAAGGCGACAATCTTCTTCAAGAGCCTCTTCCAGACATCTCCGTGTATTCCAGGCTGAACCAGAACCGCGCCCTTTTGAATTTGATCCAGTCATTATGATACACACAGACAAAGACATGAACTTCGGCATCCTAGATCGCCTCCGCGTTGAATATCACTTGCGTCAAATCATTCAACTCGACAGGAATTGCTTCGGAGGTAAGCGTGCCTGGAACAAGATGCAATTCTTGGCAGATCTCCCAGGTAAGTGGTCATTGAGTCTGCTCGCCAAGCAATTGAATGAAGTTCAAGGCTTTGCGATCGCCAGTTGCTTCAACAGTCAATTCGTACATCTGCATCGAATCGCTGTGGCGAACGATTCCCAAGGAAGAGGAGTCGGAAAGGAATTGATCAGAGCAGTCGAAGCAGCAGCCAAATCAAACGGCTTGACAGCATTCACACTCGAGTGCCCGTGTGATCTTAAAGTCGACGATTTCTATCGTTCTGTTGGATTCCGTCAGGCGAGTAAAGAGTTCACTCACGAGTATTTATGTTTGAAGAAGAAAGTTGAGTCCGCTCACCTGTATTTGCCGATAGATGGCAGTTCTCGTCGGATCTTTTTGAAATCGCTGACATAATGTCAAACAGACGAATACTGGTCATGGCACCACATACTGATGATGGAGAGTTTGGTTGTGGTGGGACAATTTCCAGATGGCTCGATGAAGGGGACGAAATCCATTACGCAGCCTTCTCCCTTTGTGAAGAGTCCGTTCCAGAAGGCTGGCCGAAAGACATCCTCGAAAAAGAAGTCAAGACTGCGACAACTCAGCTCAAGATTCCAATTGAAAACCTCCACCTCTTTAAGTTTCCAGTGAGGCGTTTCGATCAATTTCGACAGGATATTTTAGAGGAGCTCGTAGAGCTTAGACAGAAGCTGCAACCCGATCTCGTCCTCACGCCAGCAACTTCAGATATCCATCAGGATCACTCGGTCATCACGAGTGAAGTGATTCGTGCATTCAAAAACTCGTCGATTTTGGGCTACGAAATGCCTTGGAACAACTTCACGATTCACACGACATGCTTCGTAACATTGACGCCTGATCACGTTGATCGAAAAGTGTTAGCACTACAATGCTATGAGTCGCATCGTCATCGTGGATATGCTCGTGAACAGCTCATTCGGTCCCTGGCTGTCGTTCGCGGAACACAAATTGGCGTGGATCTGGCAGAAACTTTTGAGGTGATCAGATGGGTCATCTAAGCGAAAGAAAATCGGTTGCCATCCATCAACCCAACTTCCTTCCCTGGATCGGTTACTTTCATAAAATTTCGCTCGTAGATGTTTTCGTCTTTCTGGATGACGTTCAACTTCCACAAGGTCGGTCATTTTGTTCACGAGTAAAAATCAAAGGCAGTCATGGTGGGCAGTGGTTATCAGTCCCAGTCAAAAAAGCGTCGGAAATCAATATCAATGCCGCCGAAATAGTCAACGACAAATGGGCGGACAAGCATATTCGGACCATTGAGAGGCTCTATGCGAAGACTCCGTTTTTTGATCGATATTGGCCTAATGTGCGATTGGTCCTTGAGAAAAAACATCTGAGGCTCGTTGACCTCAACGTTGAACTCATTGAGACAATTGTTAGGTTGCTCAACTGGAAGACAACCTTTCTCCGCTCTTCTGAACTTTCGATTGAACGATCTAAAACGACGAACCA
>JAJDEL010000923.1 GCA_029259835.1 Planctomicrobium sp.
TTCACAACTAGTTCACCACCTGACTGAATTGTCACGTGACTGCCCTGAGTCGCAATCCCCGTTGTAGCGTTGACTGTTCCGACTTCGAGGTTGTCGCTATCCACAAACGACAGCTCACCCATGATTGCCGCGGCGAGAACATCAACCTCATTCGCTTCGTTGAGAAGAAAGTTGCCCGTGCCGAGCAATTCCAGACTCGAAGCAAGAATCGTCGATGTGACATCTTCCGTTGCTCCTGCGGAATCAATCACAACATTTGCAACAGCAGCATTGATGTCCTGACCGATGCCATCGCCGAGTGTCAGTAACCCACTGATCGTAAGCGAAATATTGTTGCCGTTGGTTGTGATGCCACCGGTGCCGCCAGCGAGACCATCATTTCCGTCGACCGTGCCGACCAGCAGAGATCCAGCATCGACCAGTGTCAATTCTCCATCAATGTTTGCAGCGAAAACATTGATCTGGTTCGTCTCAGAAAGATCAAAAGAACCAGCCCCGAGCAGTTCGATGCCATCCGCAGTGACTGTCGAACCGCTTGATTCGGTGACTCCTGCGGAATTGAGCAGAACAATTCCAGTTCCTGCCTGAATGCTTTGACCGCTGACTCCATCACCGATGGTCAGCAGCCCCACCGTTTCAAAGCTGACGTCGCCAGCGTTCGTCGTGATCCCGGCAACTGTGTCTACGGTTGCAATCAAGAGGTCATCGAGATCGTCGAACGCAAAGCGACTGCCTGACCCAGAGAGAGTTGCTGCCACGACATCGACATCATTCCCAGGGGCTCCTGGCTGATCAAATAAAACATCTTCCGACGCTGAGAAACTGACATTCCCTGCCAGGAGACGAGCACCAGCAGTTTGCGAGATGCTTCCGCGATCGACATCTACGGCACCTTCATTGTCGGCGACAAAGTGAACTTCGTTCGTAGTTCCTCCGATGTTTGTAATCGTTCCTGACTGTTGAATGATGTCGTCTCCGGCAACGAAATCGATTGTTCCGTTTCCATCCATGTGAGTGACATCTGCATTGATCGTGAGATTGTCTGCGATCGCTGCGGAATCTCCCGCTGTAAACGCAAAATTTCCACCAACGACGGTATTCATCGCAATCGTCAAAGGGCTATTCGCAGTGATCGATCCTCCACCAAGTGCTTGCGATTCGAGAATTCCGGACGTCGACTGAATCGTCAAAGCTCCGTCGTTTTGAATATTTGCAGCACCGCTGGAATTCACGAATGCGATCTGATCCACATTCGTGTTGAGGTCGCTCACTCCGCCAGCTGACCCGATACCTGCCCCGGCACCAAGTGCTGCCGCAAATGCCGTGATGTTTGGACCTTCGCTTGCCAGAGTTGCGTCGAGAATCGCTCCGCCGACGCTGACTGATACAACTCCGCTCGTGGTCCCTCCTTGAATTGTCGCAAGTTCAGCATTGCCCGTTCCGAGAACAGCGATGGTCACAGCATCCACGGATTCATTCGTGGTCGTGATGACTGAATCAGTCGCTTGAGAAAAACTGCCGATGTTGTCGCTGTCGCTATCAGCCATCAGGCTGATCATTGAACTTCCAGCATCAAGTCCGCCGGTGCCAGGGACAGTTTGCGTGAAAGAAATCGAACCGCCGGCAATGACAGCAATGTCTCCGATTGTTGTCACCACATCGCCAGCAAAAACGACATCTTCGGTTGAAATCAACAGATCCCCGCCGATTCCGGTTCCTGATGTCCCATTGAATTCCGTCGTTCCAGTGCCAGCTGACTGCGTGAGACTTCCTCCCGTTTCAACCGTCGAATTGAAACTCAGATTTTGCGTTGAGTCGATAGCGAGACTCCCCGCGATCCGAACGGTCGAATCGAATGTCACGTTATTGGCATTATTGATGACGACACTATCAATAGCGGTACTTGATCCAACTTCGCCAGTAAACAGAATGTCATCGTTGGTTGTAAAAATCGCATTGGATGATGTGGCGACAGCGTCTTCATCGAGCGTTTGCATAAACGTGATTGCGTTAGCGTCTGCGTCTACTCCGTCGGCAGCGGAGAAATGGACATCGCTTGTCAGCGTAACGGCTCCCTTGTATTCTTGGTCAGCCACGCTGGTCACATCTCCACCAAGCTGACTCGTCCCGCCGATGTTGATTCCTCCGGCACTCTCCACAGTCGATTTGGCAGTCAAATTACCGCCAACGGCAGTGTCACCTGTGTTGGTCTTCAATGCCTGATCGGCGCTCAAATCCCCACTAATATTGATTGCACCGGCTTGCAGTGATCCAGAAAGGACAATGAGATTACCAAGTGTTGTCCCGACTCCACCAATTGAACCAGAGACAGCCGTTGTCCCATCGAATGTCACCTGATGTTGTGATATCCCATCGCCAAGGACATTGCCGGTAATTGTCGTTGCGCCATGCTCGGCGGAGATCGTTTGATCACCTGTTAGTGTCACGGGACCAGTGATATTGACACTCCCCGAAGCGGAGAGATTCGCTCCTAACTGAATATCCGCCGCTGCAATGTTGATATCAAATTCTGGTGCGGCACCTGTCGTTGTCAGATCGCTGTTGATCTCAGCGATCCCACTCACGTCAATATCGATTCCGGCACTGACTGTCAGAGATGCAGTATGCAAGATCGATAAGTTGGTTGTCGTTATCTCAAAATCAGCGACGTTGATAGTGCCATCGACCGTTGTCTCACCGGTTCCGTCAATCCGGAAAAATCCACCAGTCAAAGAGAATTCTACTGTCGAAAACTCCACAAACTCGGCACCGGCAATCGTGACGTTATCTAAGAGTTGAGCACCAACGACCATCGCTGGAATTTTGCTTTCACCCAGGAAAATATCTCCATCGATCATTCCCGACGCGTCCAGATTGAGATTCACTTCTGGATCAGCATTTGGGTTTGTCGTGAATAACACAGCCATACCCAGTTCAATCTCTCCACCATCAGTCACAACGTTTGAAGAAGATTGAACATCCCAATTTCCAACGACAACAAACTCTCCACCATTTGTGAAGTACGAACTATTCGTGCTGACCAATCCTGCAGAGATGAGCAAGTCTCCGTCCTGAGTTGTGACATCGTGCAAAGAAATTTTCTCTGCCGCTGTTAAAGTGACCGCACCCAGCGCACCATCGACTGTCGACCCAACGTTCGCTTCAAGCGATATTGTTCCCAGCCCGTCGACCGGCAAGACGTTCCCGGGACTCAAAATTGTCAACGCATTGAATTCACCTGCCGTACTATTGACTGCCCCAGTAATCTGGACACTTCCAGTGCCAGTGAGAATCGTATCAGCAGCAACGAGTACCTGACTGTCGAGTTGAATTGAAATCGATGCAGTAATCGATGCGGTATCAATCGTTGTCGTACCAAGAGTGGCAACAGCGAGATTTTTCAGGTCAGTGGCATCTCCGCGGAAGCTCACGTCGCCATCGGTCAGCACTGAAAGTGAGAATCCGTTTCCATCGATGGAGCCGAAAGAAACGCCTCCAGCAGAAAGGCTATTGATCGTGACATCATCATTCAGAACTAAACTGCCATCGTAGCTTTGCATTCCCAAGGAGAATGTATCCTCCCCCAATCCGATTGTTGAGGCATCAATTTGAATGCTATCAAGTTCCTCTCCGAGTAATCCTAAGCTGCCATCGACATTGAATCTGTTACTGTCTGTATCAACGGCAAAGTCGAATCCGGTCCCGGAAGGGGCATCGGAAAAAACATCACCTTCAATATCAATCGTTCCTTCAGTCGTCAGACTTTGATCCGTTGTGAGCCGTAAAGAACCGTTTAAGTCGAGATCGACCGTACCAAGCTCAAAGTCCGCGTCACCAAGCTGAATGAGTTCTGCATCAACTTCTAGATCAACATCAATCGGCGCAGCGGCTCCGGGGGTGCCACCGTTATCAATTAGCGTGACAGAATCATTGCCAAGCCCGCCGTCCACGTTGATCGAAAGTGGCGCCCCAGGACCGGAAAAACCAGAAGGGATTTGCAAAGTCAAATCGTCGTTCTGATCCCCAAGGTTGACCTTCAGCCCAAGCGAAAGTTCAGAGGTCAGAATATCGTCCCCGAGAGTGCCTCCAAAGCCATCCATTATTTCAATCGGATTGATCGTGGAAACATTGTTATCGAAGATGCGGATGATCTCGTTGCCAGGGTCGCCTGCGTTCCCAATCTCAATCGTCACCGAATCCGCCGCACCAAGACTGCTTTCAACGAGCAATTCTCCCGCAATCAGTGATGCGGAAACACTCAGGACACGCCGCTCCTCAAGACGGTCAACATACAGTTGCACGCAATCATCAGAACGTAGTCTTTCGGATACACTCTCCCTCTCACTGAATTTGTTCAGCAAGTATTGAAGTCGGGAAATCCACTTCGTTCGTCGCACTCGATACAATCCTTAAAACCCAAGAAGACTACTCAATTCCATCGCAAGCCCTTACCTGGTTACACTTTACATATCAATCGATATGCTGGATGTCCGCTTCCATCTTCTGAAGTCAGGGAGGACATACGCAAATTTGCATGAGTCCTCGCTATTCGAAGGCGAAATCAATGCCATTCTAAATGTCCTTAGACCGTAATCCATTCCGATTTGGCAACTTACGGTAAAAACCGCTGAAAAGAAGGACCATGCGGCTTCCAGCGATGATTGACGAACACTTTGGCTGCTTTGAAACGCAGCATTCCTACTCAAATTGTGATATTTGGCACGAGGAATCCGCGGCGGAGTGTGAGTCGGTTTCTGTGATAATCCGACCCAAAAAGTGGAATTGGCCTGAGTCCGTAGAAATGCTAATTTCTACGGTTCAGAGAGTGCATCTCTGTATTTTGACTGAGCACGACTACGTAACGGGTGTTTTAGCAGGTACCTGACAGTAGAGTGCCTGTTCTGGCATGGATTGGCGAAGTACCGAACATGAAGATTCAAAGCCCGTTTCTCAACCGAGTGATCTGCTCCCTGGGGGTCGCAGTCTTCAAGGTATTATACAGGACGACTCGTGTCGATATTCAACTCGGTGATCCTGTTCACGATCCATACAACCCTGATCGGGAGGCCGAGTGTATCTATAGTGTCTGGCACGACCTGTTGCTCTTTCCGCTATTCATGAAGCAACCCAGGTCAATCGTGGCTTTGGTCGGGCGTCATCGGGATGGCGATTACGTTTCGAACATTCTCAAGGCACTCAAACTTAAAGCGATTCGAGGGTCGAGTTCCCGAGGCGGAACGGAAGCCGTGTTGCAAGCTGTTCAGGAAGTGAACGACCATAGTCTGGTTGTCACTCCCGATGGCCCGCGTGGTCCACGTCGCAAGATGAAACAAGGCTGTGTCTTCGTCGCGGCGCAGACAGGTATCCCTGTCGTGGCAACTGCGTTCAGTGCCTCGAGTGCATGGAAGCCCATGGGAAGCTGGACGGATCTGGTCATTCCGAAACCATTCTCAAAAGTCTACGCCGTGACCAGCGAGCCATTCTATATTCAAAAGAATGCAACGCGCGAAGAAATCTCAGCGGTCACTGACCTCATTCAAGTGGAAATGGACCGGTTAAACATCATCGCCGAAGCGCTTGCGGCTGGGAAGCAACTGCCCACCGCGAATGCTTCAAATGACGTTTCAGAGACGAAGGACGCAGCTTGAGCCATTCAGTGCAAAAGAGTCTGTGATCAGAACGAAAAATTTCAAAACACGAGCATCATCGCAACGTACACGACCACTAAACCGACGGCAGAAAGAAACGGGATTCGAGATTCCACGTCCCGGGCAAGTCTGTCGACTGTGACTGCCACCGACGAGGTGGGATTTGTTTCCAGCAGTGAAGCTTCGCCCTTCATGAGAGCAGATGGAGTGCCGAGGAGTTCTTTCGGGATCGTTTTTTCCTCAACAAGACGAGTGAATTGAAGCCCGTAGAGGTACGAGTCTTTCTCTTTTCCGTTGAGGAATGTAGCGGTTTCCTGCTTGGCGTGAATGACTGTTCCCTCAATCAAAGTCCCTTTCATTTCAGGCATGATCAATCGCACCAGAACCCGTTTGCAATTGCTATCCAGTTCTGAGTAAGAACGAACCTGAACTCCAGTCGTGGAGACATCAACCGTCCAGATTTTCATTGGTGCCGAGACCGGATCTGTCCCTTCACTTCCAAGGGGGTAGATCGAACCAGTCGTTCGAAAATCGATTCGTTCTTCGAGTCGCTGTTCGACAATTTTTGACCAGGAAGCGACACCTGTTGTTAAATTCTGTTCTATTTCAGTTTCCATCTTTCCGCTTTCCGCTCTGCCCCGCAATGTGTGAAGAGTTAATCAACTCAATCCTACGTCGCATTCAAGAACCGTACTTTGGGCAAATGAGAATTTCTGATTGAAGTCGAGGACGAGCAACAGAGGTTTAACGAGTTGTCGCGTTTCGGCAACATTTCTTTAGTCTGCTTGAAGCGATTGTTCCGCCTTTTCCTCTGCCGCACTACGGCGGATGTAGTGCGGTTCGGCAGTCCAGAAATCGTCAACGTCCTGCGAAATCAGACGACGCTCCCCGATCAATGCGATCTGCTTAGCCAGCGGACAACGGCGGGATTCAACGACAAGCTTACGGCCCTTCAAGTCTTCACTCAGCTTGCCAACACCTGGACCAGAAATCATCGATTCCGGTGGCAGGCGATGTAAGAACTCATCCATAGAAGTTAACGCGGGCGGCGATTCACACGTCCAGGTGCCATCTTCTCCCCTTTGATAAGCACCAGCATAAACGTCACCGCGTAACGCATCGTCAATAACGTATAGGGGACAATCAGTGACGCCGGAATTCTCAGCAATTGCGAGAAATGTATCGACAGCAATCAGTGGAGTCTGTAGCGCATAGGCCAGAGTTTTCGCACAGACAATCCCGACTCGCAAGCCGGTAAAACTGCCTGGCCCAATGCTCACGGCAATTCCGTCAAGCTGAGACATCTTCAGGTTCAACTCTTTCAGCAACTGACCAATTTCCGGCACCAGAGTCCGCGCATGTCGCCGCCCCGTCGCCGAAAGCTCCGTCTCACCCAGAACAACCTGATCGCGTACAACCGCAATCGAACCTGACCTGCCAGAAGTTTCTATTCCAAGAACAATCATACGTCTTTCAATTTCACCTCCAAAGATTTATCGATTTGTATCAAGAGTGAAACTTTTTCTTCGAACGATTAACATCAACGCTCACACAGACATTCCTCGACTTCTGAAACAACCATGATCAAGTCATCTTACACTCCCGACAATTCTTTCTCGACTCTAGTCGACGACCAATATGATGTGATTCTCATCGGCGGTGGTCCGGCAGGGGCAACGGTCTCCGCTCTTCTTGCTGAGCAAGGGCATTCCGTCGCGGTTTTCGAGCGATCTACGATTCCGCGTTTTCACGTCGGTGAATCACTCATCCCGGAAACCTACTGGCCGCTGGAGCGGCTAGGTTTGATCGACAAACTCAAAGCGAGTGCCTTCCCGAAAAAATTCAGCGTGCAATTCGTCTCCGATGGTTGGAAAGAGTCCGCACCGTTTTACTTCGACATGCACAATTCGCACGAAAGTTCTCAGACCTGGCAAGTCGACCGTGCCGACTTCGACAATCTGATGCTCGATAACGCCGTCGAGAAAGGGGCGACCGTGCGGATGAATGCACACGTTCTTGAAGTCCTTTTCGGTGATGAAAACAACAGCGACCGCGCCACCGGGGTAAAAGTCAAACTCACCGACAGCAACGGCAACATCGAGACGCGAGAGGTTCATGCAAAGGTCATCGTTGATGCCTCTGGGACGTCGGCATTCTTGATGAATCGTATGAAACTGCGGCAGTCCGATCCGTACCTCCGTAAAGGGACGGTCTGGTCTTATTTCAAAGGTGCCCGCCGCGATGAAGGCAAAGACGAAGGCGCCACGCTCATCATGCAAACCGCTGGCAAGAAAAGCTGGTTCTGGTACATCCCTCTTCAAGACGACATTGTCAGCGTCGGCTGCACAGGCACGATGAGAGCCATGTTCAGCAAAGGGTCCACTCCAGAAACAACCTTCGAACGCGAACTCCAGCGCTGCCCAGCCTTGCAGGAACGTCTCGCAAACGCCGAGCGGTGTATGGATTTCCTCACAACAAAAGATTACTCGTACTCATCCACACAAGCTGCCGGAGATGGTTGGGTTCTTTGCGGTGATGCCTTCGGGTTCGTCGATCCGGTTTACTCGTCCGGAGTATATTTGGCACTGAAAGGAGGAGAATTCGTGGCCGATGCGATTCATGAAGCACTCACCAACAACGACACATCAGCTGCCAGACTGGGATGCTGGAAAGACGAATACGCTGCCGGTGTCGAAAACTTCCGCAAACTGGTCTACGCCTTCTACACTCCTGGCTTCAGCTTCGGCTCGTTTTTGAAGGAACATCCTCAATTCAAATCCAACCTCGTCGACATCCTGATCGGCGCCGTTTTCAAACCCGAACACGACGCGATGTTCGCAGCGATGGGAGAGGTGCTGCCACCGAAGGATGGGTAAGCGTTGGTCGGTGGCGCTCTGTGCTACAGAAGCCCCCGGAGAGTGAAGTTCCTATCCTTTTCAATCGTTACACCTCCCTAACCATCTCGATGACCTATGGAATTCACTTTTCCCGAAATCGTGAAATTAGCAGCGGTCGGAGTTGGATTGCTCGTGCTGGCACTCTCGTTTGTGCATCTCACGAAACAGAAGCGTGTTTCTCGCTCTATCACAACAAGCTTGATGATTAGCATTCGCTTCGCGATTGTCTACATTGGCCTCTTCTGGATCTGGTGTGTTTTATTGCGAATGCCGGTCGACTTTTTTTTGATCCTGATTGCGGTTTGGCTGGTTTTTTCCACTCTCACGCTCGCAAGTCCTGAATCTGGGGAGATGTTTCTCTTTGCCATTGGGATTGTTCTCGGCGGTCCGTTGTTGTTTTTGTTGAGCTTTATCTATTGGGATTCTGTCGTTTTTGATTCACTCGTGCTTCATCCATCAGAGCCTACTTCGGAACCAAAAGACAAATCGACTGATTCCCAAGAGCATCTCCACGCTATCGGAACTGTCGTCGCAACTCTGAAACCGACCGGGGCAATCGAGATCAACGGCAGCAACCATTCGGCAGCAACCGAAGATGGGAAATTCCTTGATGTCGGAGCCACAGTCGAAGTTCGCAGCTACCGAAACCGAACTATGCTTGTTCGTGTTGTCGAAGAAATTGAAACTTAGCTCACCTGGAATCGCTCTGAATGCCTCGTGGTCTTGCCTGAGAGAGTGGTACTTCGCGCAGATTCATCCCATTCATACAATTGGGATGCACAGTGGTTTCACAGTCCCAACGGCACGGCTGTCTCCTACTGAAGGAACACGATGATTTTCTCCAAACGCTTCTGGTCATTCGCGCTTGTTTGCGTTTTACTTTCCGCAATTGGATTTATTGGCTGGGTTGCATCTGTAGCATTGAAAGCTGAAGAGAACCTCCAACTCACATTTGATGTTTGCGATGCACTCTCTGACTTCGTTGAAACTCACTCTGGAAAATTTCCAGAGGATCGAGCCGAATTCGTTTCATATATTCAATCGAATCGACCTGAAACACTACAAAGTCGTCCCTGAAAAAGTCGGGGTTGGAACGTTGGTTTTGAGATGGGTGGGTTGAGGGGAGGCCGTTTGTTCTTGGTGAGTGCTGTTGGTGATCTTACGTTGCCAGAATGGGGTTCGGCAAACTCTTTTTCATCCAGAGA
>JAJDEL010000924.1 GCA_029259835.1 Planctomicrobium sp.
ATTCGATGAACCCAGAGTCGTGCTTGTAAACAAGCTATTCGCAGATCGGTCCGTCTCAATCTCCGACATTTGCAAAACATTGAAAATTTCTCGTGCAACGCTGTATCGCTACGTAGGCATGATGAAGAAAACAAGACACGGTTTGCGAGACGCGATACTTGAGCCACCAACGACCAGTCGATTTTGTGCAAGTCTCAAATAGCCAACTCGAAGTCATTCTGTCTCAGCAACTCACACCTTCGACGATTCAAATCGCGTAACGAACGTTTTCTGACTTGGCCACCGGTGCGGTTTCCTACTTCGGTCGATACGACGTCGTGTCACCAGTGCGCGATTCCCTTCATGTCAGCCTGTTGCGGGAAGATCCCGGCGGAGATTAGAATCCTCAATGGCTATGAGACTGTTGAACGCGAAAATCGCAGTGTAAGGAGTTGACGGTTGGTGTTTCGGTTCATGTTATTGCTTTTCGTCGGATGCCTTTCCTAGCCGGTTGCAACGTAAGCTACCTGGGTGGAGTGATAGGTTCGGGCATCAAGGCCAGCGAGACACGTGACGTGCCAGCGTTCACTGGGCTCGAACTACACGGCTCGACAAATGTTATTATAACTGTCGGCAAAGAGCAGTCCGTGACGGTCGAAGTTGACGACAACTTGATGGAGATCATCAGAACCGAGGTCAAAGACAGAGGTAACCACTCCCGAAGGAGTCACTTACATTCAGTCAACCGGGGCTGTCCAGCCTTTCAATGTCGCGATCCAAGCAACTTCATGCTCTCTGCACCAGTGAATTACGCTTTCCATGTGTTCGTTTATTCAAAATCGGCAGTAGCTGCGAACTTTGGCGAAAACAAGTGTTCGCGTTTCAAACGACTCATCGGGAAGAGGCTGTCAGTGCCGTCTGAATCCTCAGTAGTTCTCCGATATTATCCATCGTAACGACGCCTACAAGTTGACCATTGTGAGTGACCGGAATCGTTTGACTTAGACTGTTCACCAAGCGAGCCAGAACCGCTTCCAGCATTTCTTCTGAATCAGCAGTTTCGACGTCTGTTTGCATGATTTCTTTCACGATCGTCTCAGGCCCTGTCGTCGTGAGTGCTCTCAGCATGGCTGTTTGAGTCAGCACTCCAACCACAGCGCCGTACTGAGTGATTGGAAAGTCTTTCTGCGATCCGGATAACGTCAGATCGACGACATGTTGTAGTGAGTCCTCGGGCCGAAGCGTTTTGTAATTCGTGAGCATCACCTTGCTTACAGGAACTCCTACGATGGCTGACTTAATCTGAACGGCATTCGCTTCCTGAGCCGCTCCGATCCATACAAATAATGCAATGATAACGAGGAAGGGATTGGAAAAGATTCCCAGAAAACCGAATCCCAAAGCCATCACCTGACCGATGCTGGCTGCAATTTGTGTTGCCTTTGCGTAATCCATTCGCGTGGCGAGAAGAGCTCTCAGCACACGTCCGCCGTCCATCGGAAATGCTGGTAGCATATTGAATATCACCAAGATTACATTGACTAACATCAACCGTGTGACGAAGGACCCCTCTGTGATCGAAATACTCTCGACGAGAAAGTAGTTACCACTCATTAAAAGTCCAAGATACAGTGCAAATGCGATGACAACATTCACCAGCGGTCCGGCCATCGCCACAACCAGTTCTTGTTTCGGGTTTTCTGGCATGCGTTCCAGACGAGCGAGTCCTCCGATTGGAAGTAACGTGATATCACGTGTCTTAATTCCATACCTTTGTGCAGCCAATGCATGTCCTAATTCGTGGAGCACTACGCAGCAGAATATGGCGAGGATAAATCCGACTCCTTCCGCGACAGCCGCGATGCTGTGTTCTGTTTGCCAATAGCTCAGACCGATCCAAATCAGCAGAATCAGGAACGTCGAGTGAACGAAGATCCCAATTCCGGCAACCTCGCCGAGCTTCCACGACCATTTCATAAATTTATCTCTAATCTCGATTTCACATCTCATTGAATTTTCGTCGGAAATCACGACGTACGCAAATTCCGTAGTGAGCGAAAGAGTATTGGATAAATCCCCTGGCAAACAAGCTCTTGTGCAGCAATCCCTTGGCGTCCTCTCTGATCAGTTCACTCTCAGCACTTTTGCACCGTGAACGCTTTGGAACTTTAAGTCAAGCAGAGCCTGATTTGCATCCTTCAGAGGATACGTCTGAACCTGAGGGCAGATCGGGATTTATGACGTCAATGGAAGGAATTCTCGGATATCGTACTGTGTAATGTTGGCGACGGATTTGATCTCGCGCTCCATCCACAGATGATCATGGTAACTTAATGTCAACAGTTCATTCTGGTCATCTTTTTCTTTACGTATCGCATTGATGACTAACCTGCCCGCGGGGTACAAAAACCTCGAACACACTTGAACAAAAATAATTCAGGTTAAAACTCGCCGGAAAAACGGAAACGTTGAACTTTGGAATGACTGCTTTAATCGATCAACACCTCAGGAGCGATTTTTCCGTGTGATGAATTATTGCAGCGCAGACCGCGATCCCGATTCTTGTGATTAACTCATGTCGAAAGACGTTTACGCAGCCTGTCGCCAGTAGTGTTTCAACAACCTACCAAGCCTGGTCTAACAGGCAACGTCCTTCAGCTTAGTGATGCCAACCTGCGAAGTTCTTCATAGACCAGAGGCAGAAGTTTCTCTGCAGCTCACGCATCGCCTTGGTCAATCTGATTAAGAATTCGCGTAACGTGAGATATCCAGCCAAGACATCTCAGACGGACAGGTTAATCAAATACGAACTCGCTCAGAGGCAGCAAGCGATTTCAGCCGGTGGAATCAGGACGATCTCGTAGCCTGTCTCAAGTACTCCATACGTTTAATAGCACAGCGAGAAACCGACCCATTTTCAACACACTTTTGATTGTAAGGTTCCTGAGAATCGTTGAATCCATCGCGGTTGCCGGGCAAGGTCATTAATTCAGCGAACTCTTCCATCAATTGTGGACACAAGACTACCCATTGTTTAGCCTTGTCGTCAGCAGACAAGGAACAAGCCATGAACGTGACTGACTTAAAAGACACTCCAAAGTTCGTTTGATACGCCGTGTTAGCACAGACGACCAAGACCTGACCTTGCAGATTGATGCACTGATCAAGTTTGGCATCAATCGCTCCAACATCTTTACGGACAAAATGTCGGGAGCAAGGGAGGAGCGACCAGGGCTAAAGGCATGCTTTGAGTCGCTGGCAACAGGAGACACTTTGTGTCGTTTGGAGGCTTGACTGACTCGGGCGGTCAATGCATCACTTGATCACTCTCATCGAGGAACTGCGAGATAAGCAAATTGGATTCAAGCCCATTCATGACGGAGCCATTGATACGACGATCGCATTCGGGGAATTGATTTTCATGATATTCTCTGCCCTGGCTCAATTTGAATGGTGATTGATTCAAGAGCGAACCAAAGCTGGACTCGCGGTTGCCAGAGCACGTGGCAAATTTGGTGGCCGGCCGAAATTGTCTGTTCGAGAACCAAAGATCGTACTGGCTCAGAAGCTTTTCGCGGACAAGACCGTCTCGCTCGACGATATTTGTACAACGCTCAATGTTTCAAGATCCACGCTTTATCGTTACGTTCGAATCGCTAGTTCCACATCGAGAACTGATTGGATCTGATTGGATCTTCAAAATCACGATTCCCAACAACTCATACGTTTTTTGATTCAACGAATCCGTCCCAAGTACGCCATACGTATTCTCGGTATCAGGGGTTGGTTTGCCTCCGATCTTGAGAAGTCTCAAAACGTGGTAAAACGTACAGGCGTTTTCCCAACGTTATTTGACAGTCGCTACGTGCTCTCATTTCATCAAATGAAGCGGAACTCGACAAACGAATTCTCAAGGAAGCCATCGAGGGAAACTACTAAGTCGTCCCTGAAAAAGTCGGGGTTGGAACGTTGGTTTTGAGATGGGTGGGTTGAGGGGAGGCCGTTTGTTCTTGGTGAGTGCTGTTGGTGATCTTACGTTGCCAGAATGGGGTTCGGCAAACTCTTTTTCATCCAGAGA
>JAJDEL010000925.1 GCA_029259835.1 Planctomicrobium sp.
GAATTTTCGGCTGACCTCGACCGCTGCATCGAAGGTAAGCCATCTAAGGCCCGACATATTACGAAGCTCGACCTTGCTTAGCAGCGATTAATACATCTGCCAACCACGCTCCAGGTGGCGATTGCCTCTGTATGTGCGCTCGTCGTGGGTGTACTGTTGACATACGTCCTTGTTCCGACTGAGGTTAAGGAATGGCTGTGTCAGTCGCTAAATGATATGTCGATATCTCTACATGACATCGTTTCCACTTGCCTGTTTCAGGCGAAGGATCATCAATGTCAACAAACAATTCAAACATCCGTAATCGCTGCTTTGGCTATGCCCGTGTGAGTACAGACGACCGGGACCTGAGTCTTCAAATTGATGCCTTGATCCGTTGTGGTATAGATTCGAGTGATGTCTTTTCTGACAAAATCTCCGGTGCAAAGGAAGATCGTCCAGGGTTGTCGAATTGTCTAAACACACTTCAGCCAGGAGATACGCTGGTTGTGTGGCAACTTGACCGTCTTGGCCGTTCAATGCGTCATCTCGTGACACTGATTGAAGATTTGAGAGAGAGTAAAATCGGGTTCAAGTCCATCAGCGACGGAGCAATTGACACGACGAGTGCGTCGGGTGAATTAATCTTCAATATTTTTTCGGCACTGGCTCAATTCGAACGACGTTTAATTTCAGAGAGAACCAAAGCTGGACTCGCTGCGGCAAGAGCACGTGGGAGAATGGGTGGAAGACGAAAGATTTCTCTCGATGAACCCCGAGTCGTGTTTGCAAACAAGCTATTCGCAGATCGGTCCGTCTCAATCTCCGACAATTGCAAAACATTGAAAATTTCTCGTGCGACTCTGTGCCGTTACGTGGGCATGGTGAAGAAAAGAAGACACGGTTTGTGAGACGCGATACTTGAGCCACCAACGACCAGTCGATTTTGTGCAGGTCTCAAATAGCCAACTCGAAGTCATTCTGTCTCAGCAACTCACACCTTCGACGATTCAAATCGCGTAACGAACGTTTTCTGACAGTCGCTACGTGCTCTCATTTCAGTAAATGAACCGGAATCTCACATTTGGTCGGAGTATGCTTTAGCCTTGGCTGTATGGTCTGTAATTCAAATTTTCAGTCTCCGAATTCACTCATCGATGCATTGAACTCTCGGCATCGTTTATTCGTCGATGGTGGTTTATTCTGAAACATTGCTTTGAGACGCACTCACAGTCTGCGCTCTCCCGAGTCCTAGCAGTCAATGCCTCGATTCATAAATTACGCTTTCCGAAGGGCTGGAACAATCTCTGTTCGAGCGGCGTACCATGCAGGGGCGATTCCGGCGAGAAGTCCGGCGATGCTGGCGACAATGACTCCAACGACACCAAGTCGGAACGAGGGAGTGAATGCAATTGTGACGGCCTCGGCTCCTACCGACAGGCTGCTGAGTTTGAGCATCAGCATTGCTGCACTTACTCCCACGATTCCGCCAGCGATACTCAGTAGAATGCTCTCTGTCATGACAAGCCGGAAGACACGTGAACCGGAAAAACCCAGAGTTTGCAGAACTGCGTGTTCTTGGATTCGATCCTCGACGGACATGATGGTTGTCGTCGCGACAAGTGCCAACACTAGGCCAACACACGCATACCCTAAATAATGTGCCATCCCAATCAGTTGGGTCAGGTCACCAAGAGCCTTGGCTTGAAAGACCCCCTTCGGACGAGTGTTGGTTTCAACAGAGCTTCCTTGCAGTACTGCGTCAATCTCCAGACACTTAGTGATTGGATCGACACCTTCTAGTAAAAGAACTTCGATTTGAGTCACCGTTCCAACGAGGTTCATCCCTTCACTCCGTTGTAAAAACTCCAAGTGCGAATAGATGTAGTTTTCTTCAGCCGGGTCGTCACTCGTGTAAATACCAGCTACGTTGACGCTCAACGCACCAATCGAAAACTTGTCCCCAACTTTGATCCCTCGGCGTGAAGCGACAGCCTGTCCTACCACGGCAGCGTCTTGGTGATCTTCGAACTCGGTCCAACTCCCTGACAAAAGCTCGAAATCGCGAGCTCTTCGGAGTTTTTCAGGTGGTACACCGTAAAACACAACAACATCCAAGCTTGCCCGACAATTATTTGTAAAGACCTGTACAGGAACAACCTCCTGGACTCCATCGAGCTTGGCAATTTTCAATTCGTAGTCTTGGGGAAGATGGCTGGTTGCGGGACAGAATTTGTTTGCTTGAAATGCAACGAGTGATCCTTTGGCTGCCTGCCGTCTCTGCAAATCGTTCATGCCTTCTTGAATAGCCCCGACGAAGCAAAAGACAAACAGGGCAACTGCAGATCCACTCACGGTGAGGATTGTGCGTGAGCGATGTCGCCAGAGTGTTTTGAAGATATACGGGAAGAACTTAAACATGTTCGATCCTATGCAGTGGTCTGTGCTTCTTGAACCTCAGTAATCTGGAAGCCTCTGCCTCCTGTTTGGACGAGCTTTCCGTGATCGAGTTGAAACTGTTTGTCAGCGATCTTTGCTGCTTCCCTGTCGTGTGTGACCATCAACAGCGTGACGTTGAGTTGCTCATTCAGTCGCTTGAGGAGATCGAGAATTTGATCAGAAGTTTTCGGGTCAAGATCACCTGTCGGTTCATCAGCGACGACGACCTTCGGATGAGCAACGATGGACCTAGCAATCCCGACCCGCTGTTCCTGCCCGCCCGACAGCTGTCGTGGATAGTGATCAGCCCTGTCGAGCAGATCGACTGCTTTGAGTGCAATTTCAATCCGATTGCGACGTTCAGTACGTGACATGGGGAGCAGCAGAAGTGGTAGCTCGATATTTTCGTAAGCAGTGAGTACGGGAATGAGATTATGTGTTTGGAAGATGTATCCGAGATTGCCCGCTCGCCAGTTCGCAAGCTTTGTACGTGAGAGTCGAGTAATCTCAGTACCATCGATCACGATTCGCCCGCTATCTGGTTTGTCAATACTCGCAATCAAGTTCAAGAGTGTCGATTTTCCTGTTCCACTGGCACCCATCAAGGAGATGAATTCTCCCTGCACAATGTCGAGTGAGACATCATCAAGCGGGGTAATCGTTTCCTCCCCTTTGTGATATTGCTTTGTCACATTCTGAATTTCAATAAATGACATTACTCATCTTCTTTCGGCAATCGGTTCATGGGCGTTGATCGATGACCTGTTTGGGACGTAACTCCAAGAGTGGTGTCTTCATTGGCGACACGAATGCTGTCGCCATCTCTCAACCCTTCGCTACTGCTGGAAATGACTCGACTCGCCACTGTGAGTCCGCTTTTCACCTCGACTAGACCGTTGCTTCCAATAGCTCCGGTTTCGATGTGGACCTTGCGCGCGATTCCTTCCGATTGATCAGCAATCCAGACGAAGGAATCACCTTCCGCTTGCTGAATCAATTGCTGAAGCACATAGAGTCTGACCTCACTCATTGGTTCCTTTTCAAGGTCATTTCTTGGCGGAGCGAGAAATGTGACGTCAACCAACATCTCAGGTTTGAAAACTGCCGGCGGATCAGGAACCTCAACCTTGACTTGCAAAGTGTTCTTCTGAATATCTGCTTCTGAACTAATAAACAGGACACTTCCGTTGATCGGAGTTTTCAACGTTGGGTTGTCGATCTCGATCGGTTGGGCAAGTTGGACTTTTGGAATGTCTTCAAAACGAACATCGACACGTATTTGAAGCCGCTTAGGGTTGTACATGGTGACGACTGTACTCCCGTCATGTCCTATCATTTGCGTCATTCCACTTCCAAGGCGTGCCCCTGGGTGTGCAACGAGGTGAAAGATTCGACCATCAATCGGGGCACGAATCGTCATGCGGTCCATCTGTAACTTTGCCTCGGCGACGATGACTTGAGCCTGTGTGACACGCGCTTGTGCCGCCTGCACTTGTGCCTTGGCTTCGTCCT
The DNA here is from genome assembly GCA_029259835.1 of Planctomicrobium sp. Taxonomy (GTDB): domain Bacteria; phylum Planctomycetota; class Planctomycetia; order Planctomycetales; family Planctomycetaceae; genus Thalassoglobus. The sequence continues at coordinate 3,931 of JAJDEL010000925.1, forward strand.
TAGCTTTGATCTCATCCGCGAGCAATTTCAATTGCGTCCGCAATGCGTTCCTTCGTTGAATCAAAGCGGTCTGTTCTTTTTTGAGCGATGCGAGTCTGCCTTGAAGTTCTTCCACCAGAGCCTTTGTGGAATCCATTTGACTTTTGGCTTTGTCGATTTCGATTCCAGCAACAACTTCACGTGCTGCCATCTTTCCATCAAAATCCTTTCGAGCAGACTCATACTCCGCTGCCGCACGTCGTGTTTCAAAAGGGAGGTTCTTTAACTGCGTGTCGATTCTCGCTAAGTTCACTTCTGCTTCACTGAGCGCAGCTTCCAAGTGAACTGGTTGCTCAAAACGGGTGATTGCTGCTCGCAAAGAAGCTTCCGATTCCTTGAGTTCCGCTTCACGAAGCATCAAGTCCGCTAAGACTCTATCGTGAGCGAGACGTGCGTCATCTTTCACCAATTCAGCGACGGCTTCACCACGCGCGACTGGTTGATCCTCAACAACTAGAAGCGTTTCCACCACTCCCGGTGCAAGTGCAGCAACACGTACAGGTGTCGGGCGTGGCTCAATCCAGCCGGCCGCTTGAAAAAGAGGCGTCCCTTCCTCCTGAACCTCTGCAGTCGATGAAAAGACAGGGAACACCGTGACCGCTCTAGGCGGGAAGACGTAGGTCCAGGATGCCCAAGCAATCAACGAGAGGAACCCGAAGAGCAGCAACATCGGCAGCAGAAAACGCGTCATTACGTGTCGTCGTTGACGCACCTTCGGCTGCCCCGTGTCACCACGGTCGATAGCCAGTTCTCGAAGATCAACGGAAGGCATAGCCAGACTCATTTCTTGACGTAAACGCTAGTTGCCAAAACGGTGAGGTTTCCCGCTTCATCTCGTTGCGCTTTTCCTTTGACGATCACTTGCGTCAACTCACGCACTCCAAGCAATTCACGAGCGTCGGTCTGCACCGGTTCACCGTTCTCATCCACGATTTTGACCAGTGCGGACGATGTGGGGATTTTGTCGGTTTCGCAGCAATAGTCCCACGGAACAGGGCAATTGTCCCCGGGAATTTGGTTGCAGGATTTCAGTGATTCATCGACGAGTGTGAAAATTGCGCGTCCCTTTATCCAAGGATTCTCGCTCCCACCGATGCGACCCACTAGAACAACTTCGTCTTCATTTTTTGTTGATTCTCGTGCTTCGATGACTTGCTGGGGTTCAGCAGGTTCTGTGGCGAGCACAAACTTCTCTCCTTCTGGAGACGGGGCAACCGGAGCCTCAATTCCCCCTGGTTTGCCATCATGGTCGTGATCATGATGTTCACCTTGCTCGGCGGTCTCTGCAATCGTTTTTTCTTGCTGTGAGCACCCGAACGCCCCAAGCAACATTCCAAAGCAAACAATCATTGAGATTCCAGTTTTCATTTCTTTCTCCTTGTGAAATTTAGTTAAACTTTTATTCGAAACATGATACTACTGACGTTGTTCAAACCGCTTTCAATCCATCGACGACAGGCATTCGTAACGCCCGAATTGCTGGCGGAATCGCACCGAAAAAACCGAGAGAGAGGCCGACACTACAGCCAATCAAGACTGCGACACTATCAACGCGGAGGGCAAACGCCCCCATCGTGAATCGTACTGCTGCATCGTTGACAAACACGATAGCAATGAATGCTGCCAACAGGCTTGCCGCTGTGGACATCAAAACACCTTCTTGAATTAAGCCGATGACGATGGCTCGACGAACAAACCCGATGGTTTGCAACGTGGAAAGCTCTGCGATACGCCCGACAACGGAACCATACATCGTATTCAATCCGGCAAAGACGCCAGCTCCGGACACCAACAACACGACGAGCCATGCCAACCAACGGACTGGTCCGTAATCCTTTTGTAACGACGCATAATAAGCCGTTTCAGGCATCGTTTGAAGTTCGAGATCAAGCCGCTCTTTGCAAAAGAGATCAAGATCTGTGAAGTCGCCCCCCGGTGCCATTGTGACTGCGACAATACTCAAGTCCTGTCTCTTCATCGCTTGCTGCATCTCATCCAGACGACACCAGATTTCGGATTCAAACGCTGACTCGCCTGCTGAGAAGACCCCACTAATTTCCCATGCCCGCCCTTCGAATGTGATGGAACGACCGACACCAACTTCAGCGACGGTGGCTCCGAGTTTTGTAGCGACCATTCGTCCGATCATGACTTGCCCGTTTTTCGGCCAATCTCCTTCCTCAATTTCCACCTGACGCCGCACCAGCAAAGCCGGTCGAGTCACACCACGGACAAGACCCATTGAAGCATCGTGACCATCAATCGTAACATCGGTACCGAGGTAGAGTTCCGGCGAAACATATTTCTGACCAAAGCGTTCTTGAATTCCGCGGACACTGGCCGGGACCAAATCGCTGCTTCGCATTGGAATCGAAGAATATTCTAGGTTCTCCCCCATGCCGAGAGAGAAAATGAGAGCGGTCTGTGCATCTCCACTCACAGCGAGAGATCGTTCAAGACCTCGAATGAATCCGACAACAATCAGAACCAACACTATCACTGTCGTCAGTCCCAAGAACGTCAGTGACGTACGGAGTGGACGACGAAATAGATTTCGAATGGCATACTCCCAAGGGAGGAGGCGGAAGAACATCGTCGAGACGATTCCCTGATAATGAAAGCGAAAATATGCTCACGCAATAACACCGCTGCGTTGAGGACAACCGAGCGAAGCAGCAAGAATCCCTCATCGTAAGATCGACGCAGAATTCCTGGCTCGATGCTCTCTAGCAAATTAAAGAGTCATGTAGCGTGCGCAGAAACCGCCCATGATTGCCTCTGAAAGACTGGTTGCCAACTTGATGGGCCAGTCTTTCGCCCGAGAGATTTTCAACAGTATTGACGCTTTCGACAGCGAATTCAAAGATCCGCGAGTGTTCATTAAGTTCGCAGGTCTTTTCTAGGACGGCACCGCCACAAATGCCCTGGCAGGTCGATTGATTCGGGCAACGGTCAGGAAGATCGTCATTCTCGTCCGGCAATTCTGAATCGCCACCAATTTTTTGCGGGCAATGTTCACAGCATTTCACCTCGCGGCTCTCGTTTAAACGGCAATCTGCATCATGACACACTCCCACACCACACCCCATTGGGCATGCGAGTACAGCAAACATCAGAATTATTGCGTTTAACCGAGTGAACATGAAATTTATTCTCCACAATTCACCTTACATCACGATTGGTGAGCGAACAAGGTCGAAATCCATTTTGCCCTGTGGATTAACGTGTGGAGAGGCTTCCATCGAGGAGTCGACCTTCGATTTTTGCAGCAGATGTCCGAAGTTCTTGCAGTGAATTAATGTAAGCAAGTTTCGCTTGCACATAAGTCTGCTGAGCGGTCAACAGCGTCAGATACTCGATCTGCCCATTTTCATATCCCTTGGTCACAAGTGTGAGTGAGCGTTCCGCTCGTGGGACAATCCTCTCTCGATACCTATCCGCTTGCTGCATAGCGTTTGCATACCGTCGATAAGCCACGGCCAGACGATCCTGCAAATCGAGTTCGATCCGTTTAATCTCTTTGCAAGCAGCGATCCACTCTGCTTCCGATGCTCGAATGTTTCCTTGATTCTTATTGAAGAATGGAATGGGAATACCAACCTGTACGTTCGCGACATCGCTGTCGGTCGGATTGATGTGACGCACGCTGACTGAAAGGTCAATATTGG
>JAJDEL010000926.1 GCA_029259835.1 Planctomicrobium sp.
AATGTCTGCGTTCCAGTCTTTCACAACACCCAAATAAACCTGATCTGGAAGCGTTCCTAAAAACTGCTCGATCTGTTTTTCAAATTCAAGCCGACCATTCGGATCGGATGTGTAAGCAGAGACAATTTGCTTTCGGAGAGAAGCAATTTGGTCTTGTGTCACAGATTCAGCTGACACGCCAGGATTTGAATTTGGAATAGATGAAGGAGGCGAAACAGGGATTTTGAGAACAGTTGAAAGATAATCAAGAAGCTCTCGATCTGAAAGTTTTTGAATGTACTGTTCAGTCTCGTTTTTTTGTTCTGGTGTAACAGACTGAAAGCCATTCACTAGCCCTTTCAGTAGTGCATCCCGTGTTTGTGGGTTTGATTCTTGATTAAGTGCTGAAATGACAGCTTGCTGAGTTCGTTCGCGCACCAGTCCACCCAGTTGAGCAAACCAATCTGCTGGTGGGGGATTCCCAGGTGGTAAGACGGAACCAGACCCAATTTGGATCTCATTCCCTAGCGAGACTTCGGTTGTGTGATCGTGACCATCGTGGTCATGCCCATCATGAACATGATTGTGGTCATCTGCAAAATGTTCTGCGGCGCCATCCTCATCCAGAAGATGGATATATTTTTCCAGTGCAATGATGAGATCATCTGGCAAGATTGGCAGATATGGATGGGCGATTTTCACAATTCTGGCAGCGGCAATTCCGCTTCGGGATTGTTTGAGTGCAACACGCGCGTCTTCGGAAACCGTGACGACCAAAAATGTCATGATCAAACACAGAACAACGCCTTTTACAAATCCAAAAACCGCACCGAGATGTCGGTCGAATTCTTTCAGCTTGACGCGTGTCAGATATTCTTCAACCTGCCCTGCCAAAAGAAATGCCAGGAACGTAAAGACAATGTAGGCCCCGAATAGGATCACCCAGTTATTGAGGGGCGGTTCAAGTTGCACGTACGGGCCAGCGAATGCCGAGATTGCATCCGCGAAGACGAAACATAGAACAATGCCCACGATCCCGGCGATCTGCCAAACCATTCCCCGTGTGGCACCGCGCACCGTAAAAAAGATGAGAATGGCTAATACCAAAATGTCATACCACATGATCTCTTCACTCCGTTACCAGAAGACCTGTTTACGGAAGTTTAAGAAGCAGACGCAGTTCAGGTAAAGCCCGGATCAGGACATGCAAAAATGGACGTGAAAGTCCGGCATTCAGAACCGCTAAGGACTTGCCGATCTACTACCACTTTCAATGTCATATGGTCCGTCAGCCAGCAGGATCTGTGCTCAATGCTAAGAACGTGTTTTGAAATTGACTTTCGGTCTCCTATGAGCCGATTGCGCTAGCCACAGGTCTTGCGGGAGTCACGCTTTCTCGCGAATTGCCCGACGCTAGCGCGTTCGGCTCAGGTATTTCAAACACGTTCTAAGTTGATCTTCGCGTGATCTCTTTTGATTCTCGCGCAAAGCCGCGAGGACGCAAAGAAAATAAGAAAGCGAGGTGGGTGTTCGTTTCGAGGTGGCTTCGAAAGCCAGGTCGTTTGGGAGATCGAACTATTCCAGGAAATTCAGTGTTGGGGGAAGCCCAGTATTCCAGGGTACTCCCCCTGCTCTGCGACTATTCATCACTGCTCACGAATAATTTCGACGCCACTCAGGATCGGTTCCCCTTGAATTCCCTGCAGGTTGATTGTGAGGGCGTCGTCGATGAGGACTCCTTTGTATTCGCGGGCGATCGTAGAGCGTGGTTGGTCGGTGGTTTTAAGAACATCGAAATTCTTTTCGACCAGTTTGCCATTGAGTTTGATATCGAAGAGACGTTCGCCAGATTTCAAATTATCAGGCTCGGCGAAGTAGAGTCGCACGGTATATGGGCGGGCGTTGCTGGTCGCAGTTGAAGTCTGTGAATCAGCAGCTTCGACAATGAGTTTGGCAGCACCCTGCCCGGCTCCTTTGGAAGAATTTGCGACGCGTTTTCCTGAGCCTGTGATGACGAACGCGATGGCGTTCCCTTCTTTCCAATCTGTGTGATTGATCGCTGCTTGCAGGATCGTGGATAAATCGGGAGTCCGCTGCTGCTCGCCTGCCTCTCCTTCTTTTTTCCATGCACTCGGTTTCCAATCGATTGTATTGGCAAGGAGTTTTCGTTGGGTGATGTCGTGAGGTCTCGATTTGAAAGTCTTGGCGTTTGGAGTGTCCTGAATTGCAATCGACAGTTTTGTCTCGGCATCCGATTTTTCATCGCAGGTGAATTGAATGTAAGCCTTGTCGATTTTTGCTCCGTGCGGGAGTTTGACATTCTCGAACCGCACGCCGATTGTCTGTTCATTTTTATCGTTTGTCAGTTCCAAATCACTGCTCGTGAGATTGACATCTCCGTTTGGCTGCTCCTCGGCATCGTCACTCATGTGAGCGACGGAAAACGCAAGCTGACCATCATCGACAGACTTGATCGAGAGCGGAATCGTAATCGTCTCGGCATTCACAATTCCAGAAGCACCAATCCAGGGAGTTTCCGGACCGCTGAACTTGAGCGTATGTTGGTGGAAGTACCGCGCGTTGCCAGTCACGTTGATATCAATTTCCGCAGACTCACCCCCAATGACTGGATAATCCAACCACAGTGTTCCGCGCGCGTCGGTGCGGTCACCAGGCGAACCGAAGTTGATTCCAATCCGCTCGATCCGTTCACCCGGCTTGCTGAGTCTGGCTGTGTGGTTCAGCGTCCACATATC
>JAJDEL010000927.1 GCA_029259835.1 Planctomicrobium sp.
GTTCGCGGTGAGGCCCCAATTCGGTTGGGGCGAATCCAAAAAACGGAACTACAATCGCTGGGTGCAGAGTTTGTTGCTCGCGCCTTGAGTGAAATCGCCGAAGACGGAAGCTGCCATGAGACGGTCATGGGTTTTGCTGAAAAAGAACTCATCCTTCAAGCACTTCGAAGTTGCCAGGGGACACAAACAAAAACAGCAACGAAACTCGGAATCAACCGCAATACACTCCACAAGAAAATCGACGACTACGGACTCCAGGACGAAGCTCGATAAGTCGAATCGACCATTTCACCTTCGGTGCATCACCAGAGGGGGGCGTCGTGCTGGCTGCATGTCAGAGTTCACTATCGATGTAATTCGACATCATCCCCGCCGGTTGCTTTTATGTCCTCCTTGATGATTGAATTTCTATGATGCTCGCAGCAAATTCTGCTCCCACAATCCCGTTTGAGCGACTGGTCTTTGCCTTTATTCCAGTGATCGCGGTGTTGATGCTGCTACGTGCGTGGGGGCTGAATTTCTGGACGTCGTCCTATGGCGTGGCACGAATGTTGGTGCAGCTTCTCCTGATTGGATACATGCTCGGGGCAATCTTTGCCGCTGAATCATCGTGGGTGGTTATTGGCGTCTTGATGGTGATGTTGATCGCTGCGAGTTGGATTTCACTTCGTTCCATTCAAGAGAATCGGCGCGAACATTTCCGAGCGGTGCTGGTTGCGATTTTGATGGGAGGTGGCTGCACGTTGATGATCGTGACGCAGTTGGTCCTCAACTTGGAACCATGGTATTTGCCGCGTGTTTTTATCCCGTTAGCTGGAATGATCTTCTCGAACTGTATGAATACAGTCTCTCTTGTCGCAGAACGTTATGCTTCTGAATTAGGACGCAACGAAGAACCGATTGTGGCCCGGAACACGGCGATCCATGCCGCATTGATTCCGATTACGAACTCTTTGTTTGCTGTTGGACTGGTGTCGATTCCAGGAATGATGACTGGGCAAGTGCTCGCAGGGATCTCGCCTCTCATTGCAGCACGCTACCAAATCATGGTGATGTGCATGGTCTATGGTTCTTCGGGATTGTCCGCCTCTTTGTACCTGGTCCTGAATGGCGCCCAGGGAATCGGAACTCCCAGCGATGCAAGTCGAGGCTCTCATGAGGAATCGTAAAACTACCACTCAACGACTGCGCTCCTGGCTTAGGAACAGTCATGGATTAGTTCCCCAATATTAGCCGTTTGGGCGTTAGCCTCGGATCTGATTTCGGTTCGCGCTCCAAAAAACGAGGCGAACGATCAGCGGCTAATACAGACGCAATCAATTCGAGAACTTGTTACAAGACAATCACCTAGAACCTGTTTGAAAACTTCTATCGCTACCGCATCGCGGCAAATTTTGTCCCCTCACCCTAACCTTCTCCCCATACCGAAGTCCCTTCCAAAGTTGAAAACCGATCATGGGGGGAGAAGGGACATCCTTTCTGCCCAACGAACGATTTGTATATCGCACACTGAATTGATTCAACGATCCACACCGCGTTGAGTGGCTCGCCTTAAAACAACTTGTTGTTCCTAGTCGTATTGATTTTCATCTCACCAGGCTATCGCCCTGCGGCTGATACAGTTCGGATCAATTCGAGGATTTCTTTCGGGACAGTTCCTGAGTGAGTTTTGTACCGTACGCCTCATCGTGGGAGGCTCTCCAAAACTGTTCCATTTCGGCGGCCAGGAAGAACGAACCGGTCGCGCAGATGAAGTCGCTCGGTGATACATCACTGAGAGCCTTCTTTATCGCTTCTTCAGGAGAGGCTGACAATGAGAAGGGGTGAGTGAGAATTACACTCGCCATTTCTGCCAATTCCTCTGTCGATATTGCTCTTGGATTCTCTTGGTAAGCCGTCAGCAGAAATTCGTCGAAATGTTTGTCGAGAATACGTAGAAGTTCGGCGCAGTCTTTGTCACGCGACGAAGCGAAGATACAAAGCCGTCGCTTTGTTTTGATTGGCTGCAATGTCTGGCATAATGCCTCGATCGAGGCGGGGTTGTGTGCCGCATCAATCACGACGATTGGTTCCTGATTGAAGACTTCAATTCGAAGCGGTAGTCGAGCCGACCGAAGTCCATTGCGGAGATGTTCTTCCGAAACTTCAAACCCATGTCCCGACAGCAGCCGCACTGCAATGATCGCAAGCGAAGCGTTTTGCGTTTGGTGCTCGCCCGGCATCGCAAGCTGAACATCACTGAGGCTGAATTCTCCTAGCGAAAAGTTGAGTGACCACGCGGGAAGGACCTGTTGAGCATTTTCACAAGGAGCAATGGAGGTGACCTGGAACTCTTGACCGAGTTGATAGAGCGGAGCGCCCACGTCATTAGCAACTTCCTGGATGACACATGCAGGCTCCGAATTTAGGACACCGCTCACAACCGGAATGTCAGTTTTGATGATTCCTGCTTTTTCGCGGGCTATCAAATCTTCTGTGCTCCCCAGCAAGCGAGTGTGATCTTTACTGATGCTCGCGATGATTGAAACAAGTGGATTGCAAACATTTGTGGAATCAAGCCGACCACCTAAGCCAACTTCAATGACGGCGATTTGGCATTGGTTCTTCACGAAATGAAGCCATCCGGCTGCGGTCGAGAGTTCGAAAAACGTCGGTCCTCCGTCAGGTTCATTATCCATCTTCGCTGTGACAACTCGAAGCTGGTCAACAATGGAAACGACTTCAGCTTTTGAGGCCAATTTCTCGTTAATCGTGAAACGTTCTTCGTAGCGATGTGCGTGAGGAGAGGTAAACAGTCCGACCCGATAACCGGCTGTTTCAAGAATTCGGGCGACCATCGTGGCAGTTGACCCTTTTCCCTTGGAGCCAGCGATGTGAACACAGGGGAGTTCGTTCTGAGGATTTCCCAGGCGATCTAAAAGAGATTGCATCTTTTGAAGGGAAAATGATTGCAAACCACTGGCAAGATTCGGGCTGCGTTCATAGTTGATTCTCCCAAAGAGAAACTCCAGTGATTCAAGATAACGCTTCTCGATCTCTTTGCTCGAAAATGAACGGCTTGTAGGAGGTGAACTCACTGAGGTGCTTTGTTTAAAGTTTGACGCACTGATGGTTTTGTTGAGAGTCAGTCCGTCTCATTGTAACATGCCTTCACAATATCATTTATCAACTTTGGGGCAACAACAGGCAACCTGAAACTTCACAGAAAGGTGACCGTGACTGCCACCAGAATTGTTTCGATCCAGATTGGTCAAGTTGAAGAGATCTCCGATGATTCAAATGGTCGCGAGCCAGAGATTGTGTGGCGGAGTGCGATTCGAAAACGCCCGGTAAGTGGGACTGTTTCAGTTTCGAATGAAGGGTTGCAAGGAGACGAACGGGCAGATCGCCGCGTTCATGGCGGTCTCGACAAAGCCGTTCTGGCGTACTCATTCGATCACCGAGCAGATTGGCAGTCAGAGATAGATATTGATGTAGGACAGCCTGGAGGGTTCGGCGAAAATTTCACCGTGTCGGGCAATTCCGAAGAAACAGTTTGCATCGGCGATGTCGTCGAAATCGGCAGCGCAGTTCTTCAAGTTTCGCAACCGCGTCAGCCGTGCTGGAAACTCGCACGCCTCTGGAAAAACCCTCAACTCGTGAAAAAAGTTGCTCGCAACGGCAGGACAGGCTGGTATTACCGCGTTCTCCAGGAGGGTGAAGTCGAAGCTGGGAATGAGTTCACACTCGTGGATCGACCGCATTCTACCTGGACGATTGCGGCTTCCAATCGAGCATTGTTCCACGGCGATCTTTCTGTGGTGAACATGCGAGAGTTATCCGAGTTGAAGGAACTGGCAGAAAGTTGGAAGCGTGACCTGCTGCGCCGACTGGCTGCAAAATTTTGAAATGAAAAAGGCCTTGCGGTTTGAATCACAAGGCCTTTGACAGTTCTTGAAAAGGTTGACTATTTTGGTAACCGTTCCACTTCAACTTCCGGGAATGAACCAGTCAAAGCTTTCATGAAAGCGACGAGGTCTTTCTTCTCCTGGTCTTTCAGGTCGAGCTTCTTCACCTTGTCACTCAGGTTCTTGTTGGGTGTTCCGCCTTTGTTGTAGTGCTCGACGACTTCCATCAGAGTTTTTTGAGTGCCATCGTGCATGTACGGGGCTGAATGGATGATGTTTCGAACCGTCGGTGTCTTGAATGAACCCCAGTCTTTCGGGTCTTTGGTGACTTCGAAACGACCGACATCAGGTTTTTCCGCGTCCATGCCAACTCCGAGGTTGTGGTACTTTTCGTCAGCGAGGTTCGCGCCAACGTGACACGCGGCACAGTTGACTTTCTTACCGAAGAAAAGCTCCTGTCCACGAATCGCACTTTCGTTCATGGGGTGCGATTTACTTCCTTTTTTCATCGAGTTGTACTTCGCTGCAAAGTCCTCATCGTCTTCAAGTAATTCTTTCAGGTCATCTTCATCGATTTTGGAATACTTCGCCATTTCTTCATGGTAATCGTAGGGAGTCGGACCGGTTACGATGGCACGTTCGAAAGTTGCAATTGCCTTGCCAACGTTATCGATGGTCACGCCTTCTTTTCCAAACACAGCAGTAAACTGGATTTTGTAACCAGGGATCTCTTTAAGTGTTGCTACGCAGGCTTCGTGAGTGTTACCCATTTCAATCGGATTCGCGATTGGTCCTACTGCCTGAGCTTCCAGTGAATCTGCGCGACCATCCCAGAATTGCAGATCCGAGAGAATTCGGTTGTAGCTGATCGGGGAGTTCCGGCCACCTTCTTGTCCGTCGATTCCCACTCCGAATTGCGTGTGACGTCCATATCCTTCGTTCGGAGCATGACACGAGGCACAACTGATCGTGGAGTCAGCAGACAAGCGAGGGTCGAAGTAAAGTTGCCGACCCAATTCAATTTTCGCTTGAGTCATCGGATTTTTATCAATCCCTTTGATTTGCGACACTCCCGGCGCCAATCCCATGGGAAGTTGAGGATTGATGACTCGATGAACTTCCGGATCCTTGAGCCATGTTCGGATTTCTTTGCCTTTCAGTGGACCTTTACCTGGAATTCCTGTGAGGAGGTCGCCTTCCCCAAGCATCACATCTTTAGGACCAAGCTCCTTGGCCTTCTTCTTGGCATCCTTAACAGTTTCCTGGGCAGGCAAAGCTGAAAACGAGGCGATTGCAAAGAAGCCCAGCATGGCTGACAGCACTATTTTTTGAGTCATTATTTTGTCGTTCCTCGTTCTCTTCGGTGGAAAGTCTTTAGGAGGGAATTTATGGCTTGTCTGAGAGGGATAATTATATCCACCTCTCCCGATTGGTCCACGCATCGACGGAAAATAGTCTGGTCTCTCTCGCAAATGACTAAGGAATTGCCCCGAATGAGATTCCCGATATCAGCCGTTTGGGCGAGCGCCCAATGGTATCTACTTTAGAACTTCTCGCCATGAGCCGAACGCGCTAGCGTCGGGCAATTTGCGAGAAAACGTGACTCGCGCAAGACCCGAGGCTAGCGCCAACGGCTCAAAAGTAGGCCTGTGGTTGACAAAGTAGACGGCACAAAAAAGCCGGAGCCCGAAAATAAAACGGGCTCCGGCTTGAAGAGATTTTTAGGAAGAGGGCTACTCGGCCTGCATTTTCTTGCAGATTGCCTCAGCCATTTCCTGCGTTCCGACAGCGGTTGGGTCGGTGCGGACAGGCTTCATGTCGTAGGTGACATCCTTGCCTTCTTCGATGACTGCTGCGACAGCTCGATCGAGTTTGTCGGCAGCTTCGTGTTCTCCGAGGTGATCGAGCATCATCTTTCCAGAGAGGATTAAGGCAACCGGATTGACCTTGTTCTGACCTTTGTATTTCGGAGCTGATCCGTGAGTCGCTTCGAAAATCGCAGCTTCAGTTCCAATGTTTGCACCTGGTGCAACTCCCAGACCACCGACCAGTCCAGCGCACAAATCGCTGAGGATATCGCCGTAAAGGTTTTGAGTCAGGAGGACATCGTACATCTCTGGTTTTTGCACAAGCTGCATGCACATATTGTCAATCAGGCGTTCCATGTAAGTGATGCCGCTGGCGTCACTCACATTTCCAACGAGTTCAGCATCTGGTGAAACACCTTCAGAGAGTTCTTCCCATTCGAACTTCGCGCCATAAGCAAGTGCGACAGCCCGCGATTCATCGTACCACAGGCCATCTGTGAACTTCATGATGTTGGCCTTGCAGACCGAAGTCACGGTCTTCCGTTTCTGCTTCACGGCATAATCGAAAGCGTAGTTGGAGATTCGGCGAGTTCCTTCGTAGGAAATCGGCTTCACGCTTACGCCGGTTGTGTCGTCTCGCGTATTGATCTTCTTGCCGGTCGCGAATTCGTTAATCACTTTGATCAATTCGGCAGTCTTGTCGTCGCCAGCTTGAAATTCCACGCCGGCGTAAAGGTCTTCGGTGTTCTCACGAATCAGGACGAGGTCAACGTTTGAGTCTTCGAAGTAGGTACGAACACCTTTATATGTTTTGCAAGGACGAACACATGCGTAAAGGCCAAGTTCTTGCCGGAGGAAAACGTTGACGCTGCGGAAACCTTTACCAATCGGAGTTGTGATTGGAGCTTTCAGGGCGATTCCATTCTTGCGGACAGAGTCCATGACTCGGTCTGGAACCGATCCTTCTTTCTCGATGACTTCGATTCCACACTCTTGTAAATCCCAGTCAATTTTGACTCCGGTCGCATCGACGCATTTGCGAGTTGCTTCGGTAATCTCAGGTCCAACACCATCTCCGGGAATCAACGTCACATTGTACATTTGGTCACTCTTTTTTCAGCAAGTTAGAAGGTTTATCTGGCGCGCTTGAATTCGCCAGAATTCAGCATTTCCCTGCGGCAAATCGACGTTTTTCGCGTCGTCCATTAGCAGCATTACACGCCACTCTCTTAGGGATAAAACCGGTGCGAACGTTATCAGATGAACAGGGGCGATTCAAGCAGCGGAAATGATCGGGAATTCGCAGCCACACAAGCCGCCCCGTCGTCAAAGTGACGGCAGGTTTTCAGGAATTGACGTCATTTTAACAATTCATCTCAAGCCAGTCTGATTGACTGCAAAGTAGTAGGACAAATGGGGTAATGGCGAGTCGGCAGTGATTTCAATCAACTGGCATCCTGTCTGCAATAAGAAACCTTACCAACTATCAACCGCTTCTCTTCATTGAGAAGCGATCACGATAGTCAGCCGATCTGAGTGAGAAACGGATCTTCCGTCAGTCGGCTGGCACCTACAAAGAGAAGGCTGCCATTGAGAAGGTAGCCAGGAGGAGGCAGCGTCGTTTCAGTTGCGAAAGGCAATTTTGCCAATCGCAATTGCAGGCGCCGCAATCGAGAGCCTCTCGACTTCGGGGGGAGCGGGAGGCTCTTTCGTTTCCTTCGATGAGGAAGAACGAACTCTTCTGAAACAGAATTTCGATCTCATTCAAGACGGTTGATGATCAATGCGAACAGACCAGAAACGGTGTCGCGCAGAGGTATTGTGAACTCCCTATTGCGATGCACTCTGTTGCGACACCACAAGATTCGTCCAATCTAAATAGAGACAACGCAATGATGACATCACAAAACGTAGCCCGCCTGAAAATTTCAGCAGCCTCTCAACCAGAAGACTGTTGCCCCGACGCAGTGAGTGAGACATCTTCGCGTCGATTGCACGAACTCAAAAACGCCTGTGCATTGCTTGCCGATGGATTCAATGAATTCGATGGAATGATTGAAACATACGTTCAGGAAGTTCCATTGCAGGTCCGCGATTCCGAATCGCGCGACTGTGACCGCTTCCTGCTGTGGCTCGAACGGTCTGTTGATTTATCAGACGAACAACGTGATTTCATTATCAACCAGCAGTCACGACACGCCGTAGAATTCGTTGCCTTAAAGCAGAGAATCGCACACATGAGATTTCAGGAAATGGCACGTGGCGGTGAAGCGATTGATGCCAAGTCAGCGAAGTCTCTTTCGCAATACGTACACTTGAATCCAGTTCACGTTTGGGCAACATTCGAAACGCACGCCTTTCTCGATGAGGAGACACCAGTCCCGGCAACAGTCCTGTTCTATCCAGCAAACGATGAAATCTGCACAGAGGTCGTTGGCGAAGGGGCAAAAACGTTCCTCCGAGGTCTCGAACGCGGCCCACAAAAACTTCGGACTCTCATCAGGCAAACACCAAAGTCAGACCGAGAATCGCTACTGGAAACAATCAACCAACTCGTCAACCAGCGAGTGATCGCAATTGCAAACTGACCATTTTCACGCAGTTACGCGTTTAGCTTCCGGTGGTGAATGGCGGTGTTTTCGAGTCATTGAGAAGAAACGATCTCTGTGACTTTCCAATTGCGAAGTGTCACGAAATAGGCGCGATGTTCAGGATCACCATCAACGTTGTAACGAATTGCTATGGAATCGGTCTCGTTATCGTAGAGGTCGACTCCGAATCGAGAATTGATTCGGTTTTCCAATTCTTCGATAGTTTCGATTGTTTCGTGGCATCGAATCAATGCAGAGGAGATTTCAGGCCACAGCTCAGAATGCCGATGCGATAGTTCACGGAGTAAGTGACGTTGGTTTTTAGTCGGGCCTGAATCGTCAGCACGGAGATGTACGCGTACGTTTTCAAACGGCGGATATGAGAACGAGATGTCCGCAACCCACGCATCAATGTAATAGTCCATATCCCCCAATTCAGGGTCGTTCAATGTTTTCTTGGGACTGCTTGTCATCCGATCAGGTTCATCAAATTGTCCTGCCGGAAGAATTCGAACCGTAATCTCGTCCCCAATCCCAATCTCGGGCGTTGGCCATCCGGCATGTTGCTGACCATCCCGCGATCCATCGAAACTTCCGAGACCGCTGGTGTGCAAGTCAATCGCCGGTTCCTGATTTGCATGCTTGACGTATGTCACGCCAAAGGAAAGCACACCATCGCCATTGATTCCGGAAATACAAACGCGTTCGCCGTTACGGAGGATTTCGAAACGTGTCGACATGTCACTGCATCCTAATTATGCGAAACCGTGAAACTTGTATCAGATCAATTGGACGCTTCACGTAGTACTCGGAACAGCATCGTCCGTTGTTTGCTGCTCCACCGGGTGATTCACCCGGTGCTAAGTGATCCAATTCAAGTTGTACTGTTCACGCTACGCAGTACTCGACACAGCATCCCCGGTTACTGTCTCTCTCTTCGTGATACTTGAGACAGCAATGAGGGTCAAGAACCCAAGTGGAATCGTCACAATTCCTGGTTGGCTGAAGGGGACGTAGCCGGCGTGGTCGGCGTAGCCGTAAACTGCGGTGAAGGTGTCGCCACTGAGTAGGATCCAGCCGAGGGAGGAAATCATTCCGACCCAGACGGCGGCGATGATTCCCTGTTTCGTGGTTCCTTTCCAGAACAGAAGCATGATCAGGGCTGGCAGATTCGCCGAAGCAGCAACGCTGAATGCCCAGCCGACGAGGTAGCCAACGTTCATGCCTTCGAACAAAATCCCGAGGACGATTGCGATCACACCCACGACTACTGATGTAATCTTGGCAATCTTCACTTGCTGTGCATCGGTCAGGTCCACGCCGCCGACATTCATGATTAAGTCGCGAGTCACAGCTCCGGCAGAAGCGAGAATCAAGCCGGAAACGGTTCCGAGAACAGTCGTAAAGGCAATCGCAGAGATGATCGCGAAGAGCCAGACGTTCATGCTTTTCGCGAGAAGCGGAGCTGCCATGTTTGTGTCGGTCACATCCATCGCACCACTCACCATAGCTCCCAGACCAAGGTACAAGGTCAAAACATAGAAGAAACCAATCGCACCGATGCCGACAATCGTACTCTTGCGGGCGCTTGCTTCATCTTTGACAGTATAATAGCGAATCAAAATGTGCGGCAGGGACGCCGTTCCACAGAACAATGCGAGCATGAGCGAGAGAAAGTTCAGCTTCGGGATGAAATCATCACCACGAACCCCGGCAAACTTCGGCTGATTTCCAGGCATCATCACTTCGCTTCCCGCTGTCGGTTTCTGATAGTAGATCGTAGTTTTCGCCCCTTCTTTGTCGGTGTAGCTGTCTTTTCCCCAGAGAATCTCTTCACTATTGTGAAACTTCTGGAAGAATTCGACGGGTCCTAACGGACCCGTTTCCTTTTCTTCATCCGGAAGCTTGCTGATGTAGCCAACCGGATGCAGTTCCGGCTCGCCTTTTTCAGTCCCTTTCTCTTCACCGTTGACGAGAATTTTTCCGTCTGCTGTTTTTGTAAAGGTCTGGCACTCGACGAGGTTCGCTTCCGTTTTGTTGATCGGTTCGATGCGGTAGGTATAGACGGTCTCCGCTGACCCTAGTTTCGTTTGAACGTAATCCAGTTCCGCCCACTCACCGATACGTGGCTGGATGGTTCCTTCCAGTCCCGACAGTTCAAGTATTTCGTTGCCTGTAAAATTGAGGTCGCTGATCGGAAACGGGCCAACAGTTTTGAAGACGTAGCCATCTTCGCCACCTTCATTCGATGAAAAGCCTTTTGAGAGAATCATCAATGTCAGGATGAAACTGAAGA
>JAJDEL010000928.1 GCA_029259835.1 Planctomicrobium sp.
ACGAAGTCATCTTCGAAGAGACTTGGGAACTCGGCGAACGATTTCGCAGTGGGATGGTCTGGAACATTGGGCAGGGAAAAGTGTTCTACTTTCGACCTGGGCACGAGACATACCCAGTCTACAAGCAGCCGGAAGTCATTCAGGTTCTCGCCAATGCATGTCACTGGCTGGGCAGCAGAAAAGTGAAGGAAACGAATTGAAGACTCTACTCACCATCCTTTTTACAATGGCACTCTTGTTTTGTAACGCAATAGTGTTCGCCAGTGGCGACCCACCGAACATCGTGTTCATCCTTGCCGATGACCTTGGGATTGGAGACGTGAACTGTTACGGCGGTGATCGCTGTCTGATCGATACACCAAACATCGATTCACTGGCTGCAAGCGGAATGCGATTTACGGATGCACACGTCAATGCCTCGGTCTGTGCACCGACTCGTCGTGCCATCATGACGGGACGTTATGCCTGGCGTTTCCCTCCGGCTGTCAACAACGGTCCATGGGGATTTGTAGGACCTCGACCAGGTACGGAAAACTCGACGCTTGCAACAGTTCTCAATAAAGCAGGTTATCGTACAGGCTACGTCGGCAAGTGGCATTTGGGAACAACGATGTCGACACTCGATGGCAAGACGCAAGGCTTGACCAACGTCGATTTCACCAAGCCATTGAAACACGGTCCGGTTCAGTTTGGCTTCGACGAAAGTTTCATCCTGCCTGGATCGTTAGACATGTATCCGTACGCATTTGTACAAAACAATGTTTGGCAGGGTGAAGTTACGGCACAGAAAGGCTGGAGTGCATTCAACCGTGTCGGTCCTGCAGAGAAGGATTTCGAAGATCACAAAGTGCTGGAAACGTTCTACACCCAGGCGGAAAAATTTATTCGGCTGCAGAACGCTGACGAACCATTCTTCCTGTTTCTCGCACTGACGGCTCCTCATACTCCAACCAGTCCTGGGGAAAGGTGGCGAGGCAAAAGCAAACTAGGAATCTATGGTGACTTTGTCATGGAAGTCGATCACTCCGTCGAACGTGTCATGAACGCGCTGAAGGCGAAAGGTCTTCATAAAAACACGCTCATCCTCTTTTCATCCGATCACGGTGCTGCCGCTTATGCGGGTAATATTCTGAAGGCGACACCAGGACAGATTCAGCTGCTTGAAGCGAAAGGACACTATCCCAGCGGACCGCACCGAGGCTACAAATTTTCGGTATACGAAGGCGGTTTGCGAGTGCCGCTGATCGCACGGTGGCCCGGAAAGATCCCACAGGCAACAACATGCGACACATTGGTCGGGTTGAATGATCTGATGGCGACGTTTGCCGAATTGGCGGACACCAAAATCGAAGATCACCAGGCGCCGGATTCGATCAGTTTCGCCAAACTGTTGACGAATCCGGCGGTTGAAGGAACTCGGCGAAACCTGATTATGCAGTCAGTAGTGTCGTTCGTTGTGCGTGATCGAAACTGGAAACTATGTCTTTGCCCTGGAGCCGGGACACCGGCAACAAGACCCAACATCCAGAATAATTCGCAAGGGAACGTTCCCACTCCTGAAGACGCGTGGAAACGTGCGCTGAAGCGATTCCAAAACGTACCGAACGAAGCGGATCTTGTAAAAGCCCCGTTCGTGCAACTATTCGATCTGGAGAAAGACCCACATGAGGACCACAACGTCGCCGCAGAGCATCCCGACCGAGTCAGTGCAATGGTTGCGCTTCTCCGGCGACAAATGAAACGCGGTCGAAGTACGCCAGGCCCCGAGTTGAAGAATGATCGGAACGTCCGACTGGTCTCTGCCCGAGATAAACGTCTTCCTGCCTTTGTTCGAGAACGGTTGGATGTCAAATAGACGGTGCGTTTGTCCAATCAGCGAAGAGGAGTAAATACGAGCGAACTGCAAAATACAGTTAGTTCGTTTTGGTCCAAACACTTTCTCTTCAATCAATGAATTCGACGTCCGACAAATGTTGACGTTTCAAAAAAATCTGTCGGGACAAATGGTTCGTTGCCAAAGTGCCATCGCACCATAGGTTATGCCCGGGTGTCAACAACGCAACAAGAACTTCAACTTCAAATCGACGAACTCAAAAAAGTGGCGTCACGGACAAACTCATTTTCACTGACAAAATTTCGGGGGCGAAGGATGTTCAACCGGGACTTGACGCTTGTCTGAAAGAGTTGCAGGATGGGGATGTGTTGCTGGTTTGGAGGTTAGTGGCTGATAAGTGGGGGGACTTACCTGTTCGAGCTTTGAACAGTCATACTAGATTGACCGGAATGGGCAACTTATAGCGACTTGACGACCCAGCAAAAGTGAATTTGGAATCAATTCGGAAGCGAACTGATTCTGTGCGTTGTTTCAAACACATAGTGCTTTACAACGAATGTGAAAGACCGTTCAATAATAACAAAATCAACCATAATGACTCAATGAAGATCTACCACCCACTTCTCGCATTGATCGCTTCTTCCCTCGATTCTGAACTTGCTCAATATGTGCAGTATCTGAAGCAAGAGAACAAGATTCTTTGTGCGAGAAGAGAAGAATGGAAGACCAAAGCTGACAAGTCCCAAACCGCCGCATGCGAGGTGCCACGTGGTTTTCTCAAGGCGTGGCGATTTGTCATCCACAGCATGAGCGGTTATGTTTCGGGTAATGCCGTTTCTTGCATCATGGGAGACTGACCACATGACGAATTCGAACCGCAGGGAGTTTTTGAAGGACTCCACAAGCACGACATTGGGAATCACCGGCGGGTTGACGCTGCTGGCCGATGCGCGATCGGTTGCAGCCGCACCGGCCAACGAAAAGCTCAACCTGGCGATCATCGGATGTCGCGGACGTGGGAATACGTTGGCGAAGGCGTTCGCCGCTCGGAGCGATTGCGAATTCACCTGGTTCTGTGACGTCGATCCCGAGATGTACGCCACCCGGGCCAAGGGAATCGCCGAGAACCAAGGCGGCCGAATGCCGAAGTACGCCAGGGATTTTCGCAAGATGCTCGAAGACAAGACAGTCGACGCGGTCGTCATCGCCACGCCGCCACACTGGCACACGCTGGCGACGATTTGGTGCTGCC
>JAJDEL010000929.1 GCA_029259835.1 Planctomicrobium sp.
TTTTTCAATTTCTAATTCAACCAAGAAATGTCACGCAGGTGAGCAATCCGGATCTGGGAATCAAATTCGTCTCCCCACCAGACGTTCTCAGTCACGGCGTTGAATTGGCTTTTCAAATCGTCAGCTTTGGGCAGGTTCATGAGTTGAAACACAAAATCGTGGAGTTTGAAGCTCCTCGACTTGTCGTTGAAGAACAACTCGAAGGACCAATGAAATCGTGGCGACATCTGCACATTTATGAAACTCATGAAGGTGGCTGCCGGAAAATCGACAAAGTCGAGTTTGATCCACCTGGCGGAATGATTGGCTTCTTCCTGACGGAAGATAAAATTGTCGACCAACTCGAAGATGGCATGTTCATTCGCGAAGAACGCGTGAAGGAATTCATCGAGCAAGGCGTGATAGCATGACTCCCCGACTGCCTGGCGAAGCCAGAAAAGAAAAGCAGAAGGCCCAGGACAGCGGCACCTGGCTGGCCCTGGTCTTTGTGCTATTCACCGTTGGCGGCTTCATCGCTCTGATTTCAATGATCATGCCAGATTTTGCTTTGCTGCTGCTGGTTGTCGCCGGGCTGTTCTTTTTCATCGCGTTCCACTACTTCACCTGGGGGCGCTGGCTGACTGCAAAGGTCGGACGCATGAAAGCGGAAGAAGAACGAGAGCAGGCGAAGTGACATTGGTTGTTTTGTCGGTCGTTTCAGCCCTGCTTCACCGAGAGGAAAATACTCTAGAGTGATTCGCTTTCGGTGATCGGTCCTTGCTTTTGTCGAATTGAATCTATGAGCAGTTGTATTTCATCAATCACCAATTCGGAGTCGGTTGCGAAGATTGCGTGTCTGCTATTTTTAGCGAGTACGTGCTTAGCCTGCGGGATGTTTATTTTGAGCCAGCTGTCGAAGAATTTCACCTTATCACTGGCAGCTTGAATTGTCTGATGACCCGCAGCGCCTGTGATTTGAACGACAGGGATGTTCGGGAGGGGAAGCGAGTTGCGGGCCTGCTCGCGCGTCTCTTCTATCGCACCCCATTCAGCCAGTCTGCCTAATTCTTGATGCTTCATCAAATCTGGAATTGAACTGATGCCATGAAGGTATATTTTCCGAAACGATTTTGCTCGTGACGGCGCGTTGAGTTTCATCCAATCGTGCAATGCTTCCCAATCTGGTGTTGGATCGAGCCAAACCAGACCTGCGACATCTTCGGGATATTTGTGTGCGAAGACGGAAATGTAGTCGGCTCCGATTGAACCACCAACCATAACGTAAGGTGTAGGGATGTCAGCATTTTTCAATGCGATACGTAGTTCGCCTGCAATTTGTCCGGCGTGGCGTGGATTGGGGCCTGCTTCTGAACCACCGGTTCCTGCATGGTCGTAGGTGATGACGCGTGCAAACTTTGACAACTCTGCTTGCAACATTGATCTCATTAAAATCGAGCTTCCAAAACCATCTTCTATGATGATCGTGGGACCGCCAGTTCCAGAGACCAACATTCGTAGTCGATGCCCTCCAGCGTCTACCATTTGCGTTGGGTCTTTCGCCGACGCTGGATCGACTCGTTGCGCCCACATCTCCTGCTTTGCCGCCTGGATATTGACTTGCTGAACACGATCGGAATCGTCTCGATCAAAAATTATCTTTGCGAAAATGCGATTGGAGGCAAACTCGCGAGTCGTCTGCGGCAATAACTCGTACGGCGGGTCGCCAGCCATCAATTGATTCTCTTCAAGGGATACTTTGAACAGCACGCCAGATGGCAAGGCATAGGTGCCTGTGTAGTCGTTAAGAATTCCTGGATTGACTGTCACCTTGGCGCTTTTGATGAAACGATTCGATGCCTCTTCCTCGACGGTGGGACCGCAACCAGAGACACAAACCACATAACAAACGGCAAGCAACATTTGCGCGAAGTGACGCATTGTATGATCCTTACGGTTGAATTCGACGCAGAAAGTAAACCGTCCCTGACATGAAAAGCACTGCTCCACAAACAGCACAAGCGGAGAAATAAACTTTTGCGTAATCCAGTGAATACGGCCAGCCTGTTAGATATTGGGTGAGTGCAAGTACTCCTAAAAGTACGAGCGGAGTCGCGAATGCCAAGGCAACGGCAGGACCGGTGTTTTCAGACATCGCAGATGCACACCATCCAGAGCCGACAGCGGCAAACCCTATCGCAGCTAAATAGCGAAGCGGGACAAGATCGGTCGTCATCGTTTCCGCTGCTTGCACCCCTCCTGCGAGCCAGTAAGCGATGAAACTCACGCCAAAGTGAAATCCCCACACGACCACGACCGCAGCCGCCAATACGATGAACTTGCTGAGCAAGACTTGCACTCTCGATGGCGGCAGATAGGCGAGAAATTCGGCGGAGCGATCACTTCTTTCCGCAGCAATAATGTTACCGCTGATCATTGCCAGCGTGGGCTGCGAGCACATTACGCTGAAATAACTCCCGATGCCCAGGAGAACAGCCCAGGCACTCGCAGGTGTTGCCTCTGTCCATAACGGCATGTTTGAGACGATCACGACTGCCATTGCGAATGGGCCCAATAGCAGCACGACACCAGTGACGATGGGTAATCGGCAGAGGCGAAGATCTTTTCGAATCAAGGCTTTTAACATGACATCGCCCCCCGGATAAAGTCCTTGAAAACGTCATCAAGACTCAAGTCGCAAACCTCGACGTGATCCACTGCATTCTCTTCTTGAAGAAGTACGAGAACATCATCTGAAAAGGGGTAAATCGTTAGTAGCCATTCTCGGCGATTGACTCGTTGCCAAATGGTGTTCGCAGGAATTGCGCTTGGCAGCCGACCATCGTGCAGCACAGCACGAATACGCTTTGCGTTCCCAAGGAGTTCTTCAATTGAGCA
>JAJDEL010000930.1 GCA_029259835.1 Planctomicrobium sp.
TCCGCCTAGAATCTCTAGTTGCAGAGTCTATTTCGCTGGGGGAGTTGAAGAGAAAAAATGCCAGAATCCGAAAAAAACATCGGTAGCCATCGTCACATCTTGATTGTTGAAGACGAAGAAATCATCCGAAATACCTTGGGAGAGTTCCTGGAAGGGGAAGGTTTTCAAATTACGAAAGCCGCATCTGTTGCGGAAGGGATTCAAGCGGCGAAGGATCAGGATTTTCATGTTGCAATTTGTGATGTGCAACTTCCCGATGGTGATGGCATTAAGTTGATGCGGCAGTTGCACCGACTCAATCCATCACTGTTCGTCTTGATTATCACGGCGTACGGCACGATTGAATCTGCAGTCGAAGCTTTTAAGGGGGGGGCATTCGATTACCTGACGAAGCCAGTCATCTTTGACGATCTGGTTCATAAACTCAGAAGAGTCTTCGAGTACCGTGACCTTTATCTGGAGAACCAGAAGCTGCGCATGGAACTCGCCCAACCGAATCGATTCGACCAGATTGTCGGATCAAGTGAACCCCTCAAAGTTCTACAGGAAACAATCTCCAAAATCGCCGTCACGAATTCCAATGTATTGCTTGTCGGAGAGACCGGCACTGGGAAAGAACTCTTTGCCCGCGCGATTCATTCTGCCGGACCAATGAAAGAAGAAAAGTTCCTGGCGGTCAATTGTGGAAGTCCGGTAGAAATGCTCGAAGCTGAACTCTTCGGGTCTGAGGCTTCTGGGAATGAACAACCAGGAATCTTGCGAAATTCTGGGACCGGGACCGTCTTTCTTGATGAGATCGCACGCATTCCGATTGGAACTCAAACGAAACTTCTGCGAGCTATTGAATACGAAGAGTGCATGCCTCTAGGCGGGACAGAAACGTACGAAGTTCACTGTCGGATTATCACATCCACAAGCGAAGACCTCTTGCGGTTGGTTGGTGATGGCAAGTTTCATGAAGATTTGTTCTACCGTCTTGATGGTGTGAAGATTCGCATCCCACCACTCCGGGAGCGTCTCGACGATATTCCAGAACTGGTTGACCACTTCATTGCCAAGCATTCGAAAACACTCCGCAAGCGAGTCGTCAGCGCAACCAGTGAAACGATTCGCCTGTTAATGGCAGCGCAGTGGAAAGGCAATGTTCGACAACTCGACAACGCGATCGAACGTGCAGTAATCATGTGTGAAGGAACGTCCATCGAACCGTCTGACTTACCTCCAGACTTGCTCGGTCTCGGACAGCCATTGCCAGACACCGACGACCTTCGCAGCGCCTTGCGTCATTATGAACGGCTGCACATTACGCGCGTGTTGCGTCAGTGGCCTGATAAACGAGAAGCCGCAAAAAGGTTGAAGCTGGGTCTTTCGAGCCTGTATCGAAAAATCGAGGAACTCAGCATCGAACTGGGATAGTGCTCATTTTTCATTAGCCGCAGAGCGCTGGCTCACGGTTCTTGGACCTTTTCCGTTTTAACCGGACGCTTTCGCGTGGTGGCTGATGAAGCGAAGGGGAATACGACAATGAATTCAAAAATCGCAAGTGCTTTTGTAGGCTGGGTTAGCCTTTTGCGTAACCCAGCACCACGTTTGACGACTGTCACTGAGATGCTGGGACGAGTCCCAGCGTACGCGCTATTGGTGTCGTTCCACGCTCTCTGTTTGCCCTTAGCCTTGACCGCCGCCGATCCCCAAAGCGAAGAAGTCCGCTCAGCCGTTGAAATAAGTCTCCCTTTTCTCTGGGAAGAAGGTCAAAGCTGGATTGATAAGCGTGGCTGCGTGTCATGTCATCAGGTTCCTTTCATGGCCTGGAGCCTCAATGCCGCAGCACATCAAGGGTTTGAAGTCGACGCAACGAAACTCGCCGAACTGAATTCGTACGCAACCCAGATTACCAACTTCTCTAATCCCAAAAATAAATCGGATCAAACGGAAGAAGAACGTGCGAAAGCCAACATCGATACGATGGCGCAGCTCCTATTCGCAACGCAGTACGACGACACAAAAGCTAATACCGAATCCAAAGCGAAATTCGTCGGTTATCTCATAGATGCTCAAAACGAAGACGGAACCTGGAAAGCTTGTGGACAACTTCCATTTCAGAAACGACCAAAGCCTGAAACTTCAGAGGTGACGACTGCCTGGACGATTCTTGCTCTCGGTTCTCATGAATTAGAGGTTCCACTCACAGAGATCGCCAAGGCATTCTCTGCCGATGGAATCAGTACAGAATGGTGGGTCACTCAACTCTTGCTTTCTCACCAGCGATCAGATGAAGAAAAGGTGAACACACTGACCGAGAAACTGATCACTTTTCAAAACGACGATGGCGGCTGGGGCTGGTTGACGAACGAGGAAAGCGACGCCTTCGGAACCGGCCTCGCCCTCTATACTCTCAAAAAAATCGGCTTCCCAGGCGATGCGTCTGTGATGACTAATGCGACGCAATTTCTCACCAGTTCGCAACAACCCAACGGATCCTGGGAAGTCCGCAGCACCAAAGCCAAAAACCAAAAGAAAGTGACTCCCACCGCAATCTACTGGGGAACCGCCTGGGCCGTCATCGGTCTTCTGGAATCCCACGCGTCCGTAAACTGAGTCCTCGGGTTTGTCGTTTTCTAAACCTTATGATCATTTCCCTCCGAGAACTCTCATTCAAGCCAATTCAGAACGGAGACCAGCATATGAAACGCTTTCTTCATGTTATTGTCGTATCAGCTGTTGTCTTGACGGCGGCAACTCAGGCCAAAGCTCAGTCGAATTGGCAAGTCGGTTCCGATTTTGCCCTGATCACTCCGCAAAAATCGATGTGGATGGCAGGCTATGCCTCACGGAACAAACCTTCCGAAGGTGTTGCTTCGGATTTGTACGCCAAGGCTGTTATTCTTGACGACGGAGCGAAACACAAGGCGGCGATCATTACTCTCGACTTAATTAGTGTCCCGCGTGGGTTGCGAGACCGAGTCGCAAAACGGGTCGAGGAGAAATATGGTATTCCAGCGAACGCCGTCATGTTGAACTGCTCGCATACGCATTGTGGACCAGTCGTTCGTTCTCCAGAAGCTTCGATTACAGACATCGATACGGAGAAAGTCAAACAAGCTGTAGAGTATTCTCAGACCCTCGAAAAGAAGCTCATCGAACTTGTCGGTGGTGCGATTGAAAACTCGGTTCCGTCCACACTGACGTACCACCGTGCACGTGCAGCGTTCGCCATGAATCGTCGTCTGCCGACGGAAAAGGGTTTACGTAATAGCCCCTATCCGGATGGACCTGTCGATCACGACGTTCCGGTTTTGAAGATCACAAATGCCGAGGGAAAGCTGACGACGATTCTGTTCGGTTATGCCTGTCACAACACAACTTTGGGGATTTATGAATTCTGCGGCGACTACGCCGGTTTTGCACAAACCGAAATCGAACGTGCTCACCCAGGCGTCGTCGCAATGTTTGTTATGGGATGTGGCGGCGATCAAAACCCTTACCCGCGCAGAACGCTCGACCTTGCGATGACACATGGGAAAACATTGGCAACAGCCGTTGAAGCGGCTCTGCAAACACCTGCGGTTCCAGTCGAAGGCTCTTTGCAAGCCAAGCTGGACCACGTTGAAGTCACTTACGCTGCACCACCGAGCAAGGAGGAATTGGAATCACGACTGACTTCGACGAATAAATACATCAAGACACATACAGAGCGGCTGCTGAAACAACTCGAAAAGGAAGGCCAACTCCGGACCAGCTACACAACGCTCGTACAGACGTTTCAGTTTGGAGACGACTTGACACTCATCGCGCTCCCTG
This sequence comes from Planctomicrobium sp., assembly GCA_029259835.1. Lineage (GTDB taxonomy): Bacteria > Planctomycetota > Planctomycetia > Planctomycetales > Planctomycetaceae > Thalassoglobus. Next base: position 3,802 of record JAJDEL010000930.1, read on the forward strand.
GCGAAACCGTCATTGATTACTCACTGCGATTAAAACAGGAATTGAGCGATCGCCATGTTTGGGTCGCCGGCTACAGCAACGATGTCTTTGCCTATGTCCCCAGCAAACGAGTATTGAATGAAGGTGGCTACGAAGGCGGCGGCGCCTTGATCTACTTCACGACTGTTTTGCACCCAGGACCATTCGCAGAAGATATCGAAGAACGAATCATCAATTCCGTTCACCAGCAACTTGAGAAGTGAACGAGCCTGTACGCAACGGTCTTTGAGTCTCTGCAATATTGGCGACGACGAATTGGTCCTCGCCAAATTAGGATTCAGAATCAGGTGATTGAGGAGCCTCTTTTATTAGCCAAGTCAGGCCCCCTTTTAGCTGAGCAGAACAGGCACTTAACACATATCCGCATCCAGTCAGTGCCGCAAGCAAAGCTCCAAGCAGAAGCTCTTCTCTATGAATAGAGTTTTCCACGAAAGCGACGAAGCAGAACACAGCCAGGAAAAAATATCCAAGTGCGATTGCGTGTTTTGCCACAACGGACTCCTTCATGATAATTAAACGTTGTGATTAGTGAGAGATTAGGCTCACAGGTATTGGTTGCCGTGTGAGGCATCAATCATAGCAAAAAAGCCCGGTCGATGAGAAATCATCGATCGGGCTGTGATTGTTTGAAGCGATTCAGTGAACCAGTTCTAGTTGATTGGAGGTGGAGCGAGTTCGACTCCGCCAGGAGCAGGTGCTTGTTCTGGACCTTGTGGAGCGGCTTGGACACCGACGTCGTTCATCAGGTGATGAAGAGTCGACTCGATATATTCCATTTTCGTAAGGATTCCGAGGCTACCGATCTGGCGATGATGGTGCCGGCTCCAGCCGCGAACATCATCTTCGACATGATGGAATAACGCATCCAGTCCACCAAGTCTCGCAGCAATCGCCTGGCGGTCCTGAGCATGTTCAGCATCATGGATGAACTTGGCGACTTGCAGGATTTGATATGCTTCGGCGTATGTTTCACGGAAGCCATGGTTGTGTTGATAGTTGTAATGTAGGTCGAGGCAGAGTTCGTTCGTTAAGCCTTCCAGGCGAACTGCGAGATCATCGACGTGTGAAAAACTTCCAAACTGAACGGCGACTGGTGCAGGAGCCTGACCAATCCCTGCCGTCTGAGGTGCATAGTAATACCGTCCGCCTGAACTGTAGTACGATCCTGAATGGTTCGTTTGGTATCGTGGAACGATATGGTCCCAGTTGCGGTGCGCATTGCCACCATGATGTCGTGAAATGATATGACCGTGGCTGTCACGAACCACGCGGTCGTCGTGGTCGATATGAAGTCTGCCACCATGTCCTCCGATGCTAAACCGAAGTCTCTGTGCATTGGCATCACTTGCAGTCGCAGCAATCGCCATGACTGCAAGTGCGAGCATCCATGTGTTCTTTTTCAACATGATCCAGTTCCTTTGAAATAGAGGTGAACATCCCTGTTATTGGTCTTCGCCCGGTGCTCCGCATCGAGTCCTGAGCCGTTTGAACAATTCTAAATCCGAAATAGTTGGTAAGAAAATTTTCGAATGGGGATTCAATTAGAAGCCATAGTTTCCAGAATTGTGGTAATCGTAGTGTCCAGGAACGTAGTCAACATGGTTCCCATGCTGTTGGTAGCCGCCAGAGTGGTAGTCGTAATGTCCCGAGTTGTTGTACGAACGCTGCCTACAACTCCCGTGATATGAATTTTGTGAAGATTGGAAGTTGGACTGATATCCATTTCCGTAGTTCGAACCGTATTGATTGTGATTTCCATAGGACCTCGTGTTACCAAAGCGTCCCTGATTTCCGTAGTACCTTTGATTCCCATAATGATTGTAGCTCTGGAATTGTCGGGGTTGTCCAAATCGATTGCCCCCAACCGAAAACCCAAAGTTCGCGGCCTGAGTTGATGTTCCCAAAGTCAAAGATGAGGCAACTACTGCAGCGATAAAGAGAAAACGTTTCATTCTTTCAACCTTATTTGAGGTGAGGGATTGTTCATTTTGAGTGTCACGTTGTCGCGACATGAGATGTAATCGCACAGCCAGTGCCATTCGAAGAAAGAATTCGACTTTAGACGCAAAACCAGAAAAAGACGCCGATTTACGGAGTTTCGTTCAATTTTGCGCCAGCCGAGAGTGTCGCGAAATTGACACTGGTGAAGATTACTGTGACGACACTCCTGTGGTCGGAGGTCGGGTTGTTTCTCCCCACACGGTGTTTTAGGAGTTGCCGAGCTAGGCAAAGAGTTGAGCGAAAACAACCATGCCAAATCTTCTTGCCTGACCTGAAAACAAAAGAACCGCGAATGGACACTAATCAACACGAATAAAAGTGAACCATTCGTGTCTATTCGCGTTCATTCGTGGTTCTTACCAGATCGCAAAAAAAACAGCACAGCATGACTCTACTTCTCCAGTTTTAGCATCGCTTCAAACATGCCGCGACCGATGCGGTTGAACCAGATCGCGCTGCCCAGATAATGGTACTTGCGGTCCGAGCCAGTAAGCTTCCATTCTTCAAAGTTGTCTTTCCACTTCGGGTACAGCTTCTCCGCTGCTTTGTCGACCAGTACGTCCGTGCGAACGGCTTTGACGTTGCCTTTGAATTCCGGAAGGGTTTCCATTTTTAGTTGAGCCTGCTGAATGACTAACATCGCGTTCTTCGCAGTTTCCGATCCATTCTGTCCCATGACACCGATGACGAACGGCAGATCCGGAGCCTTGAGGTCTTTGCGAATGTCTTTGATGAAATGCGTCATGTTTGCAGCATATTCCTTCTCGGCACCGCCATACTGATCGTTCCATCCTTGAAACCAGACGAAGCCTGTCAGCTCTAACTTCTTTCCTTGGAGCGTTGGGAACATCGTTTCGTATTCAGTGAATGTCTCCCGCACTTCGCTCAGCATGTTGCTGTACGATGAACCGTATTGGCTTTTGATTTCTTCCATCGTCGGGAGTGGGGCGTTGCGTTTGTTTTTCTCATTTCGCTGCGTTGTTCGTTTCACCGCATGTTCCAGTTCTGCCTGCAACTTTTCATCACTCGGTAAACCTGCTGACGGAGAACGGAACTTTTGATTCAAGGAGTGTCCGCCCCACGCTGTTTTGATGAGCAGGACCGGTTCGTCGTAGTAATTCCCCATGAGCGTCCCAAACTCAAGCTCGACACCGGTCCGATCAGGACTGCCATAGCCAATCGTGAGACCACCTTTGCGTTTCAGGTACTTGATGAAAACATCATCACGAACTCTCCACTTTCCATCACTACGAAAATGCTCGAACAATTCCTTCGTTTCAGGAGCCTGGGCCTGATACTCAAGAAGTTCATTCTTTGCCTTGCCTTCCATGTTGGACTGACCAGCAAGAATGAAGACTTTCACGGTCCCTTCTTCCGCCGCACAGTTTCTGGCACTGCCAGCGAAAAGACTTGCCGTAAAAATGGTCGCCATGATTAAAGGAAGGTGACACTTCATGAATTCATTCTCCTGCTAGAAAGTTTGGTTCGTAGCGAGCAAGTCGGTCAAACTGCTTTGTCACTCAGTCTCGTGTGCAATTTCATCCGATGCTTGATCGCGAAAGAGAATGATGAAGAGCACGAAGAGGACAACGAGATAGCCCACTGGCAGCATCCAGAATTGTTTCCACTCCGCAAAGCCTCCATCGGTTCCAACGATTTTGTTGAAGTAGTACCCTGATAAAATTTTTGAACTAATGTAGAAAGCGATGCCTTGCGTGAAGACCGTCAGCAACCCCTGAGCTTGCGCCCGGATTTTTTCATCAACATGCTTGTCGACATAAAGGTAACCCGAAACAAAAACGAAGTCGTAGGAGAATCCATGCAAGAGGACACCGGCGAGCAGTAACGGCAAGACGCCTGAGAGTGTCGAACCTTCGGCAAGTTGACCAGCACTCACTGAGAAAAGAATATATCGAAAGATCCAGCAGCCAATGCCGATCACGATGGTCCATTTGATGCCGACTTTCTTGAGGAAATAAGGCAGCGCGAAAAAGAGAACAGGCAGTTCTGCGATCTGACCCCATGTCAGAAAGGCCGTTGTTTTCTCCATTCCGGCTTGACCAAGGAACGTACTCAAATTCGCCCAGTAAGGCATGAACGCGATGCAGACCAGCAGAGAGGCAAACATGAAAACTGCGAATGCAAACTTCTTGAAATATGGAAGAGTCCCTGACCCCATTAGGTCGCCAATGTTGACCGGTTCGCCTTTGCCTGGGGGAGGAGTCGCTGGAAGAAAAAATGAGTAGATGCCAACAATCACTGCCGCTCCTGCTCCAACGTAACACTGGTTGGCGGAATTATCGAAATGAAAGACATAACTGATCGACAGCCCTGCGATGATCCAGCCCAATGTCGCAAAGATGCGGACTTTCGGGTATTCCTTCTCCGCGTCTGCGAGATGTTTCAGGCAGATCGTGTTCGAAAGCGACAAAGTTGGCATGAAACAGAGCGCGTGTGCCAGGAGAAGATTGACGAAAATCGTCGATGTCTCAGGCGTGGCATAACTCGGAGCAATCGCCAGGAATACGGCGGAGAGGATCAGCAGCAGCCCTTGCAACTTTTCTGCATTCATGAATCGGTCGGCAAAGACGCCGATGAAGAACGGAGTGATGATGGCTGCAATCGGAGTGCAGGCGAAAGCGCTTCCAATGGAGTCTCCCATGCCAGCTTCAAACATAAACCGCCCCAGCCCGGCAAACCAGGCTCCCCAGACAAAGAAAAGCACGAACATCATCGTGCTCAAATTGACCAGAAGTCCGAAGCTCGATTTTTGATCGACGGTTGTGGGAGTTGTCATAGGAGAGGTCGCGCAAGAGAGAGGTTGAACAATTCAGCCTGACCTTAAAGCATTGAGCGACGCCGCGAAAGGAGAACGGCAATCGCAAGCACGATTGAGCCTGATCACCTGCCGTGATACCACAAATTTCGACAGTGAGTTATCATGCCTCGATGTCAGATGAGAAACTCCTGCAACAGTTTGTGGATTCCTTTCAACGGCGCGATGATTGCATTGCCTTGGATGAAGATGTTCCGCCTGAGATGATTGTCAAACGAGACGTCGAGAGTTGGGACGAGTTACAGAAATGGCAACCCATTTGTGTCAAGACGAGACTGTCTGAGTTGAATGCTCTCTATTCGCGAATCGGAGGGCGATTCCCCATTTTGTATGAGCAACTGATACTGTCGTATCGT
>JAJDEL010000094.1 GCA_029259835.1 Planctomicrobium sp.
TTCCAAAGAGGGAGCGTTCCAAATCGGCTCCGTCAACAATACTGGTCTCTCCCGATTTGATGATCACGTCACCATCTTCGAGTCCAGCCTTGGCTGCTGGAGAATCCTTCTGCGTAGATTGTACAATCAGCTTTCGATCTCGCCCGTTTTTGAAATCGATGGCTCGAATTCCATGAAACGTTTGATGATGCCGTTCGATGTTGATGAGCCGTGCGATTGTCTTACGGGCAGCGTCAATCGGAATCGCAAACCCGATTCGTTGAGCACCAGCTCGAATCGCAACGTTGATGCCAATCACCTCTCCATCTGCGTTGATTAGTGGACCACCACTGTTGCCCGGATTGATAGCAGCGTCAATCTGAATCAAATTTTCGTAAGGTTGTTCCGCACTCACTTCAACGTTACGGGATTTGTGACTGACAATCCCTTGTGTCACAGTAGACTCATATCCATATGCGTTTCCAATCGCAATGACATCTTCACCAAGCATCAAATCTGAAGATGAACCGATTGTCGCAACAGTCAAATTCTCTCGTGACTCAATTTTGATCACTGCCAAATCCTGGCGTGAATCATAAGCAAGTACCCGAGCGTCGTATTCGTTTCCGCCATATGTTGTAATACGAAGACGTTCCACATCCTGAACGACGTGATAGTTGGTGACGATGTATCCACGTTCGTCAATGACAATACCCGTGCCCATTCCATTGATTTTGGAGGACTTGCCAGTAGAGAAAACAACGTCAAGAGATTTTTGACGTTTCTCTGTATGGATATTCACACTCGACTTCAATGCCTGAGCAACAATGCGCGTACGCGTTGAGTTGCGGAGTGATTGAAAATCTTCATCGGCTCGAACCGATGAGGCGAGTGTCACACTCATTAATGCCAAACAAATATGAATTTGGCGTAAACTTTTCGTCATCTGCGGACCTGTTCCGAATGGAGTGCGGAGTCCAATGTTGGCGAGATCCATCTGGCCTACTGGAAATCATTCCTTTGATCTCACAAGGTCAAACATCGGAACCAAGCCAACAGCCCCTTGAAACGCCACAATCCTCGACGCACAACTTGCCTAATCGACACCTGTTGACTTAGGCAAACCTGATGACTTTACTAAAAGTGATTTTTCAGAATCCGACTTCTTTTTCCCGCTCACCTCAAGTTGAATCGACACCAATGACACGACGAGTAAAAATTGAATCACTGCTGCAAAATTCGCCGGACGATGTCTTCCTGAACTACGCATATGCTATGGAATTCATTAAAGAGTCCGAGATTGAGTCGGCGCGCGAAATCTTCGCTAAAGTCCGCAAACTCGACCCAGATTACGTGCCTGCCTATTTTCAGGAGGCTCAGATGCTGGCGCATGAAGATCTCACTGCTGAAGCAAAGCAGATTCTCGCCTCCGGAATCGAAGTCGCACGACGGACTGGCGATAACCACGCCCTTGGAGAAATGACAGAGTTCATGGAAACATTGTAGGCAGCCATCGTCGTTTCATTCTGGAATGAACTTGATTCCCTTTGTACTGCTTACTTGCGCAGTTCGTTTTTTTAATTTCCCGCAATCTTGGGTCTCTTGGAGTAAGAGTGTGAGATGTCTGAGTTCCTAAAAGCTCTTTGGAGCGAACCGTGGTGGACCTTCGACCAGCAAGTAGCCAGTTTCTGGGGACATCTTTACCGTGGGTTCAACATCTTCGAAGGCATTGTTTGGGTTGTCTTTGCGTTGGTTGTTTTCTGGCGTTACCTGAGGCGTGGACAATCTTTCTGGGAAATCGTTTACGCGATTGCGTTCTTACTCTTCGGGCTGACTGACTTTCGCGAAGCTTCCACGATTTCAGCTCCGCTCGTGCTAGTCAAAGGGATCATTCTTATCCTACTCTTACGACTTCGCCACTTTGTTATCAAGAACTGCTACACCAATGCCTGGTACTGAATTTCGTATGACAGTCTCGATCACTCTGGGAAAATTCCTGGGTGCTATCACCTGTCTGATGCTCCTGTTGATCTGTTCGAAGAACTTCGCACAAGAAGCAAAACCAGAGCGTCCGCGACGAATTTACCTCGACGAATTTCGGCCGACTCCGGTTCTCAAGGCTAGCGAACACATTCTGAAGCGGGCGAAGTATCCTTGCGTCAATGTTCATTCGCACCCTGGCAAGCTCTCTGTCGAAGAACTCGATGAGATGGTCAAAACGATGGACGCTGCAAATATCGCTGTCAGTGTGAGTCTCGATGGGCGTGCTGGTCCGGCGTTTGCTGATCACTATCAACTTCTTCAGAAGCGACATCCAAACCGATTCGTAGTCTTCGTTCGTATGGATTACATCGGAGACGGTGATCCTGATGATCCGGATTCCTGGGATGTTCACAAACCTGGTTACGGCTTACGGATGGCCGACCGGCTCACTGAAGCTGTTCGACAGGGCGCACGAGGACTTAAACTCCTCAAGGATCTGGGGCTTTTTTTGAAAGACCCCGACGGCAAACTGATCACCCCTGATGATTCGCGTTTTGATCCTGTCTGGGCGAAAGCGGCAGAGTTGAATGTCCCTGTGCTGTGGCATTGTGCAGATCCGGTTTCCTTCTTCAAACCGACGAATGAAAAGAACGAGCGTTGGGAAGAACTCTATCGGCATCCTGAGTGGAGTTTTTTTGGAGAGCAGTTCCCGAGCCATCAGGAACTGATCGACGCCCGCAACCGCGTCATCGCCCGACACCCGCAGACGACATTCATCTGCGCTCACATGGCAGACATCCCGGAAGATCTCAAGAAACTCCGAACTTATCTCGACAAGTATCCGAATATGAATGTCGAAATCGCCGCCCGTGTCGCAGAGTTAGGTCGGCAGCCGTTCACAGCCAGAAAATTCTTCCTTAAATATTCTGACCGCATTCTTTTCGGTACAGATGGTGTTCCACCGATGTCGGAACTCGTCCCGCACTTTCGGTTTCTCGAAACGTTCGATGAAAACTTCCCCTACGAAGACAACCCATTCCCTCCGCAGGGACTCTGGAACATCTATGGTCTCGGGCTACCGAACGAAGTTCTCAAAAAGGTCTACCACAAAAACGCAGAACGCCTCATCCCAGGCATGAAAGAGGCGTTGAAAAGCAAATCCACGAGTGCGAAGTAAGAGAAACTGCGGCACCAAAGCCGCGCCTGACATCTACTGCGCCATTGCCATCTCTCCGAGGGCTTCGATGCGTCCCTGGTACAATTCGCGGATATCGGAAAGGCCGTAGCGAATCATCGCGAGGCGTTCCATGCCGAGTCCCCAGGCCATGACCGGGTGCTTGCAACCGAGTGGTTCTGTGACTTCAGGCCGGAAGATCCCTGAACCACCCATTTCAATCCACTTTCCACGGCTTTCGAGATAGACGACGACATCAACGCTCGGCTCTGTGTAAGGATAGAACGCTGGCTTGAACTTCACTTGTTTGAAGCCCATCTTTTTGTAGAACGTTTCAAGCGTTCCAAGAAGTGACGCCAGTGATGCGTTTTCATCAATGACAATGCCGTCGACTTGATGGAAAACAGGTAGGTGCTTGTAGCTCATCGTTTCATTACGGCAAACCCAGCCGACGCAGAACGTTTTGAATGGTGGCTCAGGGTGCTTTGCCAAAGCGCGAATCGTCGAGGCGGTCGTGTGAGTTCGCAGCACGACTTGTTTAGAGATCTCAGGTGACCACTTGTATCCCCAACCTTCCGAGCCGGTGTCGCCACCATCTTCATGAGCGCGACGAACACGGTCAACAAGTTCCGCATCTTCTGGAAGTCCGGTCGTCGCTGGTTCGTCCATGTAGAACGTATCCTGCATGTCGCGGGCAGGGTGGTCTTGCGGCTGGAAGAGGGCATCGAAGTTCCAGAACGAAGACTCGACCATTGGCGAGACAACTTCCGTGAAACCCATTTCCAGATACGCGCGACGTGTTTGTTCAATGATTTTCCGCAAAGGATGCACCTTTGCTGGGCGTACATCTTCCGCAGGCAGAGTGACATCGTACGGTCGCAGCGTGATCTCTCTCCAGAGACCACTGCGCAGGTCATCTGGCGTGAGCAGGTTCCGCTCTTTTTTCACTGAGATCCCGGCTTTGAAGAGATTTTTCCCCTGATCGGTCATCGATAATGTACGACGGACGCGGCTCTTGATCTTCGCTAAGTCACCACGCTTACCGAGCAGTTTTTTGACACGGTCTCCATCTTCTAAATCCAGAAGTGAAACTGCATTGCCGTTCGCGGCGAGCAAAGCTTTTTCATCCGCGTCTTGCGCTCCCTCAGCAGCGGCCTTGCCAGCATCAGTAATGCGAACTCCTTGTTTGTCTCGCTCAATCCAACCGCGTGCTATTCCCCACCGAAAGACATCATTGACTGCAATCCCTGCCTGCCCGGCTGCCTTAGCAAAGTCTCCAGTTGCGAGTTCGCCATCAGCGTCAGTGAGGAGTTTCAACGCTTTTCGTTCGGAAAGTCCATCGTTGACAAGTTGAATTGCATCGCCGGTCGGAATCAATTCATCAAAGTTCTCCTCCGCAATCGAAATCGCTCCACTGTCAGCCGCTTCCTGAGCAACGACAAGAACCTTCGACTGGTCGGTATTCAGTTCTGCGGCAAGTTCATTCACACCGATCTGCCCGATGGCAGCCAGTTTTTCCCACACGGAGAAAGAGAATTCGTCGAGTTGGAGAGAATTTGACATGGGCTAGGGTCTAGGGTTGGGGGGCAAGGGAAGATTGGAAACCATTGTTCCCTGGCAGAGATATCAATATGAGAGCGAATCGTAGCAATGTCTGGCAAATGTGGAAACTGGGATGATCTCGGGATCTGTCGAGAATGATCTCTATTCTCACTGCTGGATGAGCCAGACAGTGGCACACGATATTGGACATCATGACTGTCTTATGAATCGTCAAACAGTTGTTTGATTCGCTCCATCCGCTTGCGGTTCGCTCCCAGGTCTGAATGCCCGACTCGTGATGCGGAACGGAAGTGGATCAGCTGGTTTTCCGAGTCGATGTAGAATTCGATATCGTCCACAAATCGAAAGAGGAGACTGGTCGACTCCACGTGTAGGTAATCTTCCGCAGCGGTCACAATCTCCGTCCTTGGAATTGAACTGAGCGCTTGCTTGAGACGCTCCATCGCACTTGTACTGTCACCCTCGAATGAGAGTGCGTCCATCTTTTTTGATGAATTTTCTGCCTGCGAACTGACGCAATTGGGTGAACTTGGGCAGGGGGCGAGTTTGCCTGCCG
>JAJDEL010000931.1 GCA_029259835.1 Planctomicrobium sp.
ACCTTCTTGAAAAACGTGAGTCATGTCCTCACCAAGCAGCACAGCCGAATCATGCAACCGCTGTTCAACTCGTTGGACAACAATGTCACGTTGACGGCTCGACAAAATTACGACGAGCACCGCCGCCGAAATCAAAGTCAGCGCAGAAGACGTAGCGAAAATTTTCCAAAACAGGCGGGAGGACAGCAACTCTTTGCTCCGTCAGTGAAAGTGAAGTCGTATGGGTGAAACAAGATTCAAAGTAAGTAGAGTACACGAATGAGTCGGCAATCCAACCAGAACGATGTATTCACTTTGAAGTTGTGACCCGTTCACATTGGAACACACCCGTTACTTACTCTCCTGGCGCATGGTCAAGGAGTAATGGATCGAGTGGAAAGTAAAGACGAACCAGGAGGCCGCGATCTATGTCGTCACTCCAATCATTACGTTTTTCATGGACAAGCAAACTGAGGCGTTGCTTCACTGGTGGGTCGGTCGATACAGTGCTGAAAATACAAAAACTCTTAAACGGATTGAATACGAACTATGAGCACTGCTGCACAATATGCGTTGACATGGGATCTGGACTCACTCTATCCGCACCCGGAAAAAGAGGAATTCAAAACCCTATTCGATGCCTACAAGACGGACCTGACGCAACTCGCGGAAGATTCTGAGTCGCTGCCTGCGGTTGATCCTGATGGAGCAAAAGCCTGGGCGGACTTTCTGGACCGTATCACAGACATTTTCGCCCGCTCTTCAGATCTGGGCGCATTCATTGGCTGTCACGCTGCTGCCGACGCGGAGAACAAACTCTTCCAGCAAATGGAAGCTGCGCTAGGTGCATTGGGACCGCTGTCGAACCAGGTCTTCACGAATGTTGAGTCGGCGTATCGAGATCTCTCCGATGAACAGTTGGAAGCGTTCGCCCAAGCTGATGAACGACTTGCCAAAGTGAAGTTTTTCTTGGAAGAGTGTCGCTCGAATGCACAGTTGCGGCTGTCGAAAGATCTCGAAATGCTCTCCGCTGAATTGAGTGTAGATGGCATCCATGCCTGGGGACGGATGTATGACCGCCTCTCCGGGGCGCTGCGTGTCGAGTTAATGGAGAAGGGCGAAATCGTCAAGAAATCGCCAGGGCAGGTGCGTGTTGATCTGCCAGACCGCGACGTGCGTCAGAACAATTTCTATGCAATCGAAAAAGCCTGGAACACGCACGCCGACGATTGTGCGGATGCTCTCAATCACATTGCTGGAACACGACTGACGAAGTACCGCCGCCTCGGTGTTGAAGATCACCTCAGCGTGCCGCTTCGTTTTAACCGCATGAATCGCGAGACACTCGACACGATGTGGGCTGTCATCACCGAACGAAAAGGAACTCTGTTGCGTTACTTTGAACGCAAGGCACAGTTGCTCGGCATCGAAAAAATGGCCTGGTACGATCAACTCGCACCGATTCCGCAGGCATCGCAGGGGGCAGGGGATTCGCTGGGTTATGATGATGCGTGCAATACAGTCATCAAAACTTTCCACGGTTTCAGTGATCACCTGGGTAACTTCGCGGAGAAGGCTCTTAACGAAGGCTGGGTCGAAGTTGAAGACCGCGCCGGCAAACGGCAAGGCGGTTTCTGCACAGGCTTGCCGACAAAGAAGCAGTCGCGGATCTTCATGACGTACAAGAACAGTGCGGACGATATGTCGACGCTGGCTCATGAATTGGGACATGCGTACCACTCGCACGTTCTTCGCGAACAACCGTTTCTGCTGCAAGATTATCCGATGAATCTCGCGGAGACCGCCTCGACGTTTGCTGAAGCGATCCTTGGTGACAAACGACTTGCCGAAGCAGACTCCGATGCAAAGAAACTGGGCATTCTGAATAACATGCTCAGCGATTCTGTCGCGTTCATGATGAATATCCACGCCCGATTCATCTTCGAAAATCAGTTCCATGTCGAACGCGCCGAAGGCGAATTGACTTCCGACCGACTTACGGAGATCATGTTCGACGCCCAGAAAGAAGCCTACTGCGATGCATTCGAAGACTGGTCGAACGCCTTCTGGATTTCGAAACTGCACTTCTACATCACCGGCTGGCCGTTCTACAACTTCCCCTACACGTTCGGCTATCTGCTCTCACTCGGCGTCTATTCCACCGCAGAAGAATTCGGCGACGACTTCCCAACGAAATACCGAGAACTCCTCATCGCGACCGGCTGCATGAACGCCGAAGAAGCTGTCCAGTCCACGCTCGGCTACGATTTAACCAAACCCGACTTCTGGCACAAAAGTATTGATATTATTGATTCTCGCGTGGAAGAGTTTTTAAAGGTGAGCGACGGGATGGTTTGATTGATTTCCTGAAGGAGTAAAACTAGGGCCGATACAATCTTACCCGGAGATCACGATGGAAAGCATGGGAGATTCTTCACCTCAGCAAAAACAGCTTGATGTGTACGATAAGATGGATCTGTTTTTCAAGGATCCTCATGTACCCAGTGAAGTGCCTGGAGAGATGAGTACCCTGTACCTTCTTCGCAAAGACGTCTGGAAGTGCTACGGCTGCAATCCGGATGATTGCAGTGAAACGACCAGAGTCCTCTTCCCAGGGGCAATGACAGTATTCTGCGGAATTGATCTTCTCGCAAAATTTTACCAGTCTGATGAGGGGCGTGTTGGTGACCGCTTTAAACAGTATGTCGAAGCTTTTTTCCCTTCAGGTAAAGAGCAGGACCTTCCGAAGCATATTTACGGCTTACGCAACAGCATGATGCATTCATTCGGAATGAGAGCGAAAAGAAGGGCCACTGGTGAAATTACGTATGGGATAAAAGTGGAGGATGATTGCTCTCAAGGTTTTCTTGTTGAGCTCAAAAAAGATGAGTGGTATGTCATCGACATTCTTGATCTTCGTGAACAATTTGAAGCCAGCATCGAAAAATTCAAAAGACATGTACAACGCACAACTTCATTGCACGAAACGTTTTCTGATATGTGGGACCAATACGGCTCAATGTTTTTCAGCGGAGTTATGCTTTCTACTGACGAAGGAGAACCCAATCACCCAGGTTTTCATTATGCCGGTTACAGTAGTGAATGGGAGCTTTAGAAGGGGAATGGATAGTAGGAGCCTGCCTTCCTTCGGTGGTGTTATTGGGTAATGCCACAGGTTCCGTTTCATCCGTCAAGGAAATTTCATTCAGCATGCTCGAACCCCGCGCCTTCACCTTCCGGCACAAGCAAGCCATCGGCTTCCAACTGTCCGAACAAGAGTTTGCCGACCAGGAAACGTCCTTCTTCCGATAAATGAATGTGGTCATCGACGAAAATTTCGAACTTGTCTAACTCATCGGTTTCATGTTCCAGATCAACCAACGTCACGCTGCTTTCAGCAGAGCAACACCAGAAGTCAATATCATGTTTAGAATCTGCCTCAAAATTTAAAAACAGCGAAAATTTCGAAAGTTGAGTGAGTTGAGGTTGCATTCAAGAGATGCTTCAAGTTACTCATTGCAAACGAGTTAAGGTCGAGCAAATTTTCGATTGTGTTTTCAGTCCTTCGACCGACGGAATCGGAGGGATCACACTCATCAGGAGGACACCAGTTGAAGCCTGGACGTCACACCAGTGCTTCTTGAAATTCACCATCCGTTTACAGAACAATATTCCGCAAACGATTCGTATCCTGTCGATCGATAAGTGCCTCGAACTGCTGCAAGAGCTGTTTGTAGTCTTGCTAGAGATATATTCCAAGATGTTGCAGAGGAATCGACATGAAGAGACTCATCGACGCGCTTGATCAGGGTCACGTTGTACTTGACCTTGACGCTGCTGATATCACGACAGCGATTCGCCAGACCATCCAACGAATGGTGACAGACGGTTTCCTGTCCGAACAGGTTGAAGCGGAAGTCGTCTCCGCCCTGCTGCAACGCGAACAAGACGCCCCCACGGCGATCGGAAATGCGGCGGCAATTCCGCATGCGTATCTCGACATCCTCACTGAGCCACTCATTATTTTCGTGCGGCTCGCGCGTCCCGTGAACTTGGATGCTCCCGACGGGATTCCCACGCGATATTTATTCATGTTGCTGGGACCCATCGGAGCCGCTGGCGACCACCTGGACACGCTCGCTGGTGTCGCTCGTCTGATGTCAAACGATGAGTTCCGCTATGACCTTGGTCGTGCTCGCAGTCGAGGCGACTTACTTCAAGCGTTACAGCGTTTTAACGATCGCTCCGCACCGCCTGTTGTACGGACCACAGACTCAGGGATTGGGCTTGAGTATTCAGGACGTCTGTTCGGTGGAATCATCGAGGACGTTCGGCGTCGCTCGGCTTGTTATCTCAGCGATTTTAGAGACGGACTGGCCTCAAAGAGTGCTAGCTCGACGCTATTTCTATTGTTTGCCTGCCTTGCTCCAGCGGTGACATTCGGTGGCATCATGGGGCTAGAAACTGCGGGTCAGATTGGCGTCGTGGAAATGCTCGTCGCTTCCGCCTTTTGCGGAATTATTTATGCGTTATGTTCGGGCCAACCCTTGATCATTCTGGGAGGAGTCGGGCCGCTACTGGTGTTTACGGGAATTCTGTATCGGCTGTCCGTCGACATGCAGTTGCCCTTCTTGCCGACCTATGGATGGGTTGGATTCTGGACCGCATTGTTGCTCGTGATGATGGCAATCACTGATGCCAGTTGTCTGATGCGCTACTTCACGCGATTTACTGACGAGATTTTCTCTGCATTAATGGCGTTGATCTTTATCTACGAAGCGATCCGAGCCATCGTGGTAACGTTCCGCACAAGCTTCGCAGACGCAACTCACCACGATGCAGCTTTCTTATCACTCATCCTGGCGCTCGGAACATTCTATGTCGGAATGACGCTGTCTCGATTTCGCCGCAGCAAATATCTGGTATCGTGGATGAGAGAATTCCTTGCGGACTTTGGTCCGATGCTCGCTCTGGTTGCAATGACTTTGCTTGCGTGGGTTCTGCGTTCGGAAGTCGCGGTGAACACGCTTGAGGCACCAGGCAGCATCCAAACCAGCACGGGAAGACCGTGGTTCGTCGATCCATTTGAAACGCCGGTATGGGCACGTTGGGCGGCGATTGGTCCAGCGTTGCTTGCCGCATTGTTGGTGTATCTCACACAGAATATTACAGGCCGTTTAGTCAATAGTCCCGATCATAAACTTCGAAAAGCTCCGGCCTATCATTTGGATCTTGCCGTTGTCGGTGGTTTAATCGGCGTTTGTTCTTTATTCGGTCTGCCGTGGCTGGTCGCAGCGACTGTGCGCTCACTGGCTCATGTCAGAGGACTCGCGGAAACGGAAGAGGTCACAGTTTCCGGCGGCGGCACACAGGAGCGCATCCTGCACGTCCAGGAGAACCGAGTCACTGGGCTAGCGATTCACATTCTAATTGCGCTGACTCTGCTGGCATTGCCATTATTGAAAGTCGTTCCGATGGCAGTGTTGTACGGCGTGTTCCTGTACATGGGTGTCGTCTCGCTGACCGGCAACCAGTTCTTTGAACGCCTGACGTTGTGGTTGACCGATCCCGGGCTATATCCGCGAACGCATTATCTACGACAGGCACCAACGAGCGTGATCCATCGATTTACATTGGTGCAGCTTGTCTGCCTTATCGTCCTCTGCGCTATCACTCTCAGCCCCAACTCAACGCTGCGTCTTTCGTTCCCGTTGTTCATTTCTCTGCTGATTCCGGTACGTTTTCTAGTTGGTCGAATCTTTAACACAGAACATCTGGAATCACTCGATGCCGAAGAAACACCGAATGAAGAAGAGACACATTGGGCATAAGTGCCAGAGTAAGTAAATAATTGGAGTTTACGTAACTGGGAATCTCCTTACTCAGAATTTTCATCGGAGTGGAAGGTGTTCTGTTCGATTAAAAAACTTTCATGGCATTTTCAGTTTGTGGTTAATGCCGTAGGTATAGGCGAGATCCATTCGGCTGAGCATTGTCGTTCCTCGACCAAAAATTCTCTCAGGCACATTTTCTAATGAGTAATCAAAGATTGCTTTACCTTTGAAAAATACTTCATTCTGTCCGCTCTGGACTGGTGGCGTCACTTTCCGGCTCAAGCTCAAGAAAACCATCGGCTGCTAGCTGGTCGAACAAGCGTTTTCCAACCAGGAAACGTCCCTGTTCAGATAAATGAATGTGATCATCGACGAAGATTTCAAACTTGTCCAACTTGTCAAGTTCTTGTTCGAGGTCAACCAACGTCACGCCACTTTCAGAAGCTTCGCTCCGTACTACTTCATTGTAGCTTCGGTGGAGCTCGAGGAGGTCTTCACCTTCGATGACCTCACCGGAGGTCGACAAATAATCTGGAACTCCAATGTCGAAGGCATGCGGAGCTGTGAGATACCAAATGCGTGAACCGATCTGATCGCTGATTTGTTTCATTTCACGAAGATTCGTCGCATATTCCTGAGTCGACACTCGGTACTTTGGCTCAATGGAAGTCGTAGCTTTTGTTGCACAGAGATTGATCAACTGGTACACGCGCGAATGACTCATGGAATTGTGGAATTCTGTTTTCGTTTGCCCTGCGACTTGTTGCTCACTGTCACGGAAAAAGTGTGCCAACCAATGATCGTTCCAACCGAAGTAGACAGTCACAAGGTCTGGTTCCCATTTGGTGACCTCATCTTGCAGTCGAACTAATCCCTGGTGGGAGCTATATCCGATCGTTCCGCAGTTAATGACTTCAAAACGACCTGGCATACGTTGATCGAGCAGTTCCTGCAAATGTTCTGTATACGGTTGTGGTCCGAAATGAGTACACGAATCGCCAAGACAAACAATACGGAAGACTCCCGGATCTTTCTGATCTTTGAACTCTGGTCCGACCAGCCCGCGAGAATTGTGCTCCAGAACGTATGGGCGCGGTTTCCAGAACAATCTCTCATCACGTTCTAGAAACGGCTCAGCGGAGTTGGTGTTGTACTCTTCAACCGGAAACGTAAATGACATCGTTTCGACAGTCATGTTCCGCTGAAACCCAAAGACGCGTAGAGCGCATTCCAGCACGCCAAACAGAAGTCCAAAGGTGATCAGACTGAAGATGATTTTTTTTCGAATCGACAATTTCATCAGAATTTACGTTTCTTCATAAGACACGATCAACTGGTTTGGGGACTCTATCTCACCTCTTAGAGACTCCCAAAATAGACTGCCACCGCTTCAAAGTAAAACGCATTCACCATGAGCATTATCGAGTTTCTTCAGATAGACTCAGCGAATCAACTCAACTGAGAGATCCATTGTTTGCTATAGTGCTTTGGCTCCAGTCTCTACAGCAACCCAACATTATGACGACACGAAGAAAAGCAATCGAACCTGAACTTCGCCAACGAATCACGTGGGGCTTTGTGATTTTCTTGTTGGCTCTCTGTTTACGCCTCTTGCATACCTGGCAGATTTCTTCAGCCCCATTCTTTGGACTCCGCATGGGAGATGCGGACGGTTACCACGCTTGGGCGAGAACAATTACAGACGGTAATTGGTTGGGAAACGAAGTGTTTTACCAGGCGCCGCTTTACCCATATTTCCTTGCATTGGTCTATACAATTTTGGGCGACAGCCATCTCATTGTGGCGGTGTGTCAGTGCATTCTCGGAGCGTTCGCATGCGTGTTTCTGACCGATGCAACGTGGAAAATGTTCTCGAAACCAACAGGGATCGCAGCCGGACTGATGCTCTCAGTCTATGCGCCTGCAATCTTCTTTGATGGCCTCATTCAAAAGTCGTCTCTGGATCTTTTTTTAATGTGTGTCACGATCTGGCTGTTGAGCCGCGCCCAGCCGATCCCCACCTGGAAGTGGTCGATGGTTCTGGGAGCGGTGATCGGGCTATTGATTTTGACGCGCGAAAACTCCCTCATTTTTATTTTCGTGATCCTTTTCTGGATGCTGGTTCACTATCGGCATGATCGCCGAGCGTCACTTGCGTGTGCAAGTCTTTTTTTAGCAGGGACGGCAAGTGTTCTGCTGCCAGTCGCAATACGGAATCAGGTCGTCGGTGGTGAGTTTCATCTTACGACATCGCAATTTGGACCAAATTTTTATATCGGAAACAACGAACACGCATCCGGATTTTATCAACCTCTTGTCGACGACCGTGGGAACGTTCGCTTTGAGAGGGCAGACGCTACGCGTCTTGCCGAAGAGGATCTCCGACGAAAACTGAGTCCCGCAGAAGTTTCGGACTACTGGTCTGGTCTCGTTTTCGACTATATCCGTTCGCAACCGCTGGACTGGACTCGACTCATGTTTCGGAAATTTTCCTTTGTCTGGAACTCCGTAGAAATTACTGATACCGAAGACCAATACACTCACGCGGAATGGTCTCTTCCCCTCCGCGTCACCGGACCGCTCTTTCACTTCGGAGTGCTGGTCCCCTTTGCGACTTTCGGTCTGTATGTGACAAGCAGACAGCGCAACCAACTTTGGATTTTCTATCTTCTCACGGTCGCCTACGCCGCAAGTGTCGTTTCGTTTTACGTGATGAGTCGGTACAGGTTTCCTCTTGTCCCGTTGCTGATTCCGTTCGCGGCAGTTGGGTTGATACAGGGATACGATTTCATTCGCTCCTCAAGCCGACTCATGGTCTCGATGGCACTCGTCACGACGACGGCAGTGACCCTGTTCTGCAACTGGCCGATTTTGGATAAAATGAGTATGTATTCCGTAACTCAATTCAATTTGGGAACTCATTTCGAAACGGAAGGCAAACCGAAGCAGGCAGCCCAACATTATCGCCGTTCGCTCAAATATCATCCGGACGATGCGACCGCTCATTTCAATCTCGGCGAGGTTCTTTTACAGCAGGGAAACCTTACGGAAGCCATCACTCATTTTCAGCGCGCACTTCAAATTCGACCTGATTTCAGCAGAGTTCATTTCCGGCTCGGAAGTGTTTTCGCGCAACAAGGAAATTTTCAGGCAGCGGTTGCGTCCTTCCAGGAAGTCATCCATGACAAGGGAAACGTTCCCCACGATGTTCTGATCTCGGTCCTGTATCAATTGGGAACGCTCCACATTCAGTTGGGTGATTTACAGGAAGCAATTGTCTATTTGGAAAGTACGATTAGAGAAGATCCACAATTTCCCGAAGCACACCTCAACGTTGGATTGATCTACTCGGAACTGGGAAATACTGAGAAAGCGATTAAACATTTCCAGAAAGCCATTGATCTTGAGAGCCGCTATGCTCTCGCCCATAATAATCTCGGTCTCATTTACTTAGATCAGGAAAAGTTGGAAGCTGCCATTCATTATTTCGAGAACGCTCTCCAACTTCATCCTGATTATGCCGATGCTCGAGAAAATCTCAATCGCGCTCTCGAACTTCAGAAGAAGAACGCAAAGTAACATGGAATGATTTTGAAGGAAGATTCTTTTGCATCAGTCTGTTCATCGTAAACAGACAGGATGTATTGACTTCACATGTTGATGGCGAGTGACAGGGTTTAGGGATTGAGGGCCACGCTTTACGAGTCGTGCGAATGCAAAGTTCCGTGTTCTTTACGAGAGCGGATGAAACGCACTAAGATGCTTCATTCCCTATCTGGCTCAAACAACAGGACCGGCAACATGCGTTCGAATTCGTTAGCATTGTTTTTTCAGGTGAATGCATTCAAGGCAATACCTCAAACCGTGAGCTTTCAACACGATCATCGTGCGATTCGTGTTCCACTCATCTTGTTGGCGGCAGCGTTTTCGTTGCTGCTGGTCAATTCGGCGCAGGCTGAGCCTCTCATGGCAGGCGTTGCCAAGGTGGACATTACGGATCGAGATGCCGGACCGGTCAACGATCCACTGTTTGTGAAGGCGCTAGTTCTCAAGTCTGGTTCGACAACTGCGGTGTTGATTTCAGTGGATGCCGTGGCGATTGGGGAAATCGGTCACATCAAAAACGATTACTTGC
>JAJDEL010000932.1 GCA_029259835.1 Planctomicrobium sp.
TATCGAAGCTGATCGGCAGGATTTTTGCCTGACCAGCTGTGCCTTTGGGGGTGTCGATAGTGTCCAGGACGGGTTTGGGGCGAGCAATTTTTCCGGGTAATGCGTCTTGCTCTTCGGATTTCACTTGCTGAATCTTTTTAGGGACCTTCAGAAGATCAGGGACACCAGGGTCCACAGACAGCTCTGTCGGGGGATCGATCTTGACGGTGTGGTTAGCTGTCAGTTCCCGACCATCAGGCGTTTTCAGGTTCATGTGCAGTAAGATTTCTTTCCCCTGCGGAAGCCTTTCCCAAGGGAGATCAAAGCGATATCCGGCAGAGAGGAATCCGGAATGCCAAAGCTTCTGTGCCTTTTCCGGGGTGTATTTCCAGCGACCGATTGTTCGTTGATCTTCTGGAAGCGAAAGGTCAATCGCCTCAAATTCCACTTCACCAACGACTTTGACAAGCTCTCCAGCACGATCATATGGAATGACAATCGCATGAAACCGCTCGTCGCCCGGTTTGGAATCTTTATCCTGACCGGCGGTGAGGAGATTACTGAACTCCAAACGTTGGACCGCTGCAAGAGCTTCTGTCGCTTCAACGGCAGGACTTTTCTCCCCGCCTCTGACGAGTTGCTCACGAAGGATTTTTGATTCCCGTTGAGCGACGGTTAATTGAGAACGTACTGCAGCAATTTCGCTCTTATAGTTTTGGACAACGACCTCCTGTTCTCGCAGGCGGGCTTCGAGGATGTCGACCTTGTTCGTGCCAGTGCAACCAGACAATAACGTCAGCATGCCCAACGAAGTCACCATTGATTTCGTCGCGGAACGGCCAGACATCCATGTCAGGTTGAGTTGCATCATTTCGTCAAGAAAATTATTCGCTAGCAGGTCCGTGAGGAAGACGTTCCATCACCTCGTCGATCAAGCCATATTCCTTTGCGGTTTCCGCATCCATAAAGTTGTCGCGGTCGGTGTCTTCTTCGATTTTTTCGAGCGTCTGTCCGGTATGTTTGAGCAGAATTTCGTTCAGCTTCCGCTTCATCTTGATGACTTCTTTGGCATGAATTTCGAGGTCAGTCGCTGTTCCTTCCATGCCTGCCAAAGGTTGATGGATCATGATTCTCGCATTTGGAAGTGCAAATCGCTTTCCAGGTGCTCCTGCAGTGAGTAACAGCGCCCCCATGCTTGCTGCTTGCCCCATGCAATAAGTCGCGACATCGCAAGTGAGGTACTGCATCGTGTCATAAATTGCCATTCCAGCTGTGACCGAACCTCCGGGAGAATTGATGTACATATGGATGTCCGATGTTGAATCTTCAAATTGAAGGTACAACATCTGCGCCACGAGTAAGTTCGCGGTGTGATCATTCACCTGTGACCCGAGAAAAATAATACGGTCCTTGAGGAGACGGCTGTAAATGTCCATCGCCCGTTCTTCACGACCGGACTTCTCGACAACAATTGGAACCAGATTTGACATGGATTTTTCTTTCTGCAAAACATCTGTTGAACCTCAAATTAGGTTCGACGAATTCACTGATATTTTTGGATCTTGATGAGAGGCGTCAAAAATCTAAAAATGAGATATTCTTCTCACTTACGAGTTCGCATCTTCTTTTTTCTCTTTTGATTTTTTCGTCACGATCTCGTCGACGAGACCGTACTCCTTCGCAGCCGTCGGTGAGAGGTAACGATCACGTTCGGTGTCTTTCGCGACGACATCGACTGGCTGTCCGGTATGTTCTGCGAGGATATCGTTGAGAACTGACCGGGTTTCCAGAATTTCCTGAGCTTGAATTTCGATGTCAGAGACTTGTCCGCCGACCTGCCCGTAAGGCTGATGAATCATCATTTTTGCGTGTGGGAGGATATACCGCTTTCCTGCTGCTCCGCCTGCAACCAGAATTGCCCCGCCGCTCGCAGCAAGACCAACACAATATGTCGCAACATTACAGTCTAGAAACTGCATTGTGTCGTAAATTGCAAGGGTCGCGGTGACAGATCCTCCGGGAGAATTGATATACAGGTGAACGTCCTGATGTCTATTCTCTGACTGGAGATACAACAATTTCATGACGATCATGTTGGCGTTGCCATCATGGATCGGACCATCCAGAAAGATGATCCGGTTTTCCAGCAACAAATCGCCGACAGTCATCTGACGAGTTCTTTGGTAGTCGCTATTCTGAGGCTCAACCGGCGAAGGTCGCCCACTATTAATATCAAACATCTCATTTCCTGATCGGGTCAAACTTGAGTATTCGGGATTGTTCGCGTTTCAGGCGTTTGCGTCAATGGCGATCACCCAGACCCTGAATAGTGAATTGACCATGACGAGGTCAAGCAGAGCAATGGGATCAGCAACCGCTGATTCAAAATGCTCTTCGATGATGCATTGAAATCTTTTCAATTCGAGTGTCTTTTCACGGAATCGATCAGCATGAACTCCCCAAGAGAGGCAGCCTGAAAATCACCGCCTTTGCATCACAATTCGCGAACCAAGGATAAAAAGAAAGTCAGCCACAAATGGACGCAAATTTGCCTGTCGCGGCTAGGTTGCGCATCAGAGTCCCACAATTACCAGTTTCCAGAGTCGTCTCGGTGACCTGTACGACCCCGGGCGAGATTTTCCAGGATGGGTGCGACAAGTGCCGTCCAACCGGTTTGGTGGTTTGCCCCCAATCCGCGTCCTGAGTCTCCGTGAAAATACTCATAAAACAGGACCAGATCGTTCCAGTGTTCATCTTTCGTAAAACGGTTCCCCCGTGCATAACTGGGGCGAGTTCCTTCCTGGTCAGGTAAAAACAGTCGCACGAGTCGTTGACGAATCTCATCAGCGACTTCCTGCATCGTCATCATGTTTCCGGAACCGGTCGGGCATTCGACTTGAAATGAGTCTCCGTAAAACTTGTGATATCGCTCAAGTGATTCGATCAGCAAGTAGTTCATCGGAAACCAGATCGGGCCTCTCCAATTCGAATTACCGCCAAACATGTAGGAGTCTGACTCACCTGGAACATATTTGACACATGTCTCCTTTGATCCAGAGTCGAAGCAGAATGGATGGTCTTCGTGGTACTTGGAGAGTGAGCGAATTCCGAATTCGGAGAGGAACTCATTTTCATCGAGAAGGTATTTCAGAATGCGTTCTAACCGCTCTTTTGTTGGCAGACCAAGCAGCCAGATTCCGTTGCCTTTGTCGTGACCATCCGTCCCCCGTTCCATGAAGGTCATGAATCCGCTGAGATCTTTTCGGTGCTTGAGCATCCAGTTCATTCGACTCTGAAATTCCGGCAACTGATTAATAATTCGCTCATGAAGAATGTCGACCGTAAATAGCGGGATGATGCCGACGATCGAGCGAATTTTCAGTGGGATACTCTTCCCTTCAGTGTAGAGATGATCATAGTAAAACCCGTCTTCTTCGTCCCACAATCCGGTCCCGTTGAGCGAATTCATCGCTTCGGCAATCGCGACGTAATGGGAGAAAAACTTGTAGGCAATTTGCGAGTACGCCGGATTCCCGTCGGCGAGTTCAAACGCAATAGACATCATGCTCGAACAATAGAATGCCATCCAGGCGGTGCCGTCGGC
>JAJDEL010000933.1 GCA_029259835.1 Planctomicrobium sp.
CGATGCAATGCGTCCTCTGGAGGAAATGACCGAGTCCGATCCGATCCCAATGAAACTGGTCACGACTCGCGATGCCGATGCTCTGGGTGTCTTGCGACATTCGTGTGCGCACGTCATGGCGCGCGCTGTAATGCGACTCTACGAAGGTGTCGGCCTCGCCTTTGGACCAACGACTGGGAACGGCTTCTACTACGATTTTGATCTTGAAACTCCGATCAGCGAAGAAGACTTTCCTCGCATCGAAGCGGAAATGCAGGCAATTGTCAAAGAGGCCGAACCGTTCGAGCGATTTCATCTCGACCGAGACGAAGCTGTTGAGTTTGTGAGTGAACTCGATCAGGAACTCAAAGCCGAACATATTAAAACCGGTCTTGCCGACCATGAGAGCCTGAGCTTCTACCGTCAGGGTGAGTTCGTCGACCTCTGTCGCGGACCACACATTCCTGACGCCGGAAAAATCAAAGCGTTCAAACTGCTCAACGTGGCAGGCGCGTACTGGAAAGGTGACGCGAATAACAAGCACCTTCAGCGACTCTACGGAACCGCTTTCTTCGACAAGAAAGCGATGAAGGCGTACCTCGAACAGGTCGAAGAAGCGAAACGACGCGACCATCGTACACTTGGTAAGCAGCATGGACTCTTCTCAATTTCGAGCGAAGTCGGTTCTGGTCTTTGCCTGTGGCTTCCGAAAGGAGCGACAGTTCGTGCGCTGCTGGAAGATTTCATCAAACAGGAACTGATGCGGCGCGGCTACGAACCGGTCTACTCGCCACACATCGGTCGCGCGGAATTGTACGAAACCAGCGGTCACTTTCCGTACTATCGCGATTCGCAGTTCGCCCCAATTTTCAGTCATCCTGCCGGTCAACTGATTGACTACTGGAAGCAGTGTCTGGTCTCAGGTGAGATTGATGAGAAGGTCGAGAAAGATTTCCTGGAAGCAGCGAAAGACATTGGCTGTCCATTTCACGATTTTCCGAAATCAGCCAGCAACGAAGAGAAGCTCGTCTATCTTTCCAAGTGGGAGAAACAGACCGAGCGATACTTGCTCAAGCCGATGAACTGCCCGCATCACGTGCAGATGTATAAAGCTCAACCGCGATCTTACCGCGATTTACCGGTTCGGTTTGCGGAGTTCGGAACTGTCTATCGGCACGAACAGTCCGGTGAATTAAATGGCATGCTCCGCGTCCGAGGGCTGACTCAGGATGACGCCCACCTCTTCTGTACGCCTGAGCAAGTCGAAGAAGAATTCAAGGATACTCTCGACCTTGTGAAGTTCGTGCTTGCCAGTGTTGGCTTGGAGAACTACCGCGTGCAACTTTCGCTTCGTGATCCCGACTCTGACAAATACGTCGGTTCAGAAGAACTTTGGGATGTCGCAGAAGGAACGTTGCGAAAAGTATTGCAGGAGTCTGGCTTGGAGTTCAGCGAATGCGCTGGCGAAGCTGCTTTTTATGGACCGAAAGCGGACTTCATGGTCAGCGACGCCATCGGTCGCGAGTGGCAACTTGGAACGGTTCAGCTCGATTACAATTTGCCAGAACGTTTCGAACTCGAATACGTCGGCGCCGACAACACGACACATCGCCCGGTCATGATCCACCGGGCGCCGTTCGGGTCGATGGAACGCTTCATCGGAATGTTGATCGAACACTTCGCCGCCGCGTTTCCGCTTTGGCTTGCCCCAGAGCAAATTCGCATTCTGAATCTCAACGACGAGATGCTTCCTTACTGCGAAGAAGTTCAACAGGAATTCCGGAATGCCGGATTCCGTACCACAATTGATCGTCAGTCCGCGAACGTGAAGAAGAAAATCCGCGATGCTCAGTTGGACCTCATTCCCTACATGCTGGTCATCGGTGCGAAAGATAAAGACAAAGGGGGCGTCTCCGTTCGAGACCGCATCGAAGGCGATCTCGGTTTCATGACAACTGCCGATGCAATTTCAAAGCTTACCGAAGAACGCGAAAACCGCACGATTCGCCAAGCCGTCAAAAGCAACTTCAAAGGCTTCGCTGGCGGCTCTGATGAAGCGGAAAATGAATACTAAATTCATCCCCCCCCTTAGCCCCCGGTGATCCACCGGGGGAGAGATGCGCTTCGCATCGAATTATTAACTCAATGTGAATTGAAACAACTAAATCATGTCAACAAAAAACGTCGACTGGTACTACCGGCGCTCCGGCTGCAACACCTGTAAAAAGATGGATGCGTTTCTCGAAGAACATTCTATCGTGCCGAAGGAAACACTCAGCGCTAACAAGACCAGACTTGATCCAGAAGCCGCTCTGGATTTGGCGAAAAAAGTCAACAAGATCATCGCCGCTCGTGGCAAATCAGTTGTGGAATTCAAAACGAAAGATGCTGATCAAGCACTTTTAGAAAAACATCTTGTTGGTCCGACCGGCAAATTGCGGTCACCAGTCATACGCAAAGGAAAAACTTTGTACATCGGCTTCAACGAAGAAGCGTTGGAGGGGTTAGTGACTAGGGGTTGAGGAGCAAGGGAAAAGTGAGGTCCATGATGACCGTGAATCAAGCAGAAACGCTAACATCACCGAACTCAAAGTTGCCAAAGGGCATTGAATTTGAAGTCTATTACGATGGCAAGTGCCCGTTGTGCCGTCGTGAGATCGAAATGCTTCGCCGTTGGGACAAGCGGAAGCGTATCCAGTTCACCGACATTGCAGCTAATGATTTCTCGTTTGAATCGACTGGCTTTTCTCTTGAACAACTGATGGACGAAATCCATGGTCGACTCGCTGACGGTACAATCATCAAAGGCGTCGAAGTTTTCCGT
>JAJDEL010000934.1 GCA_029259835.1 Planctomicrobium sp.
TTCGGTGACCATGTCTTCAAGATTTCGGTTCGTCGCACAGACGACGCGAACATCAACCGTAAACGCTTCATTCTCACCGACGCGACGAATTTCTCCTGACTCCAGAAAACGAAGCAACTTGACCTGCATCGCTTTGTCAAGTTCACCCAATTCGTCGAGGAACAACGTTCCACCATTGGCGACTTCAATGAGTCCTTTGCGAGGAGTATCGGCGCCTGTGAATGCTCCTTTTTTATGTCCGAAGAGTTCGCTCTCTACGAGATTTTCAGGCAATGCTCCACAATTGACAGCAACAAACGGCATTTTTGCTCGGGAACTTTGTTCGTGAATACTGCGGGCGACAACTTCCTTGCCGGTGCCTGTCTCACCAAGAATCAAGACGCTGGAATCAGTCGGAGCGATCCGTGCGACGAGTGTATTGACACGTTGCATCGGCTCGGTATTTCCAACCAATTGTGTCTTACCACGCACTGTTTGCAGCTCAGTTTCCAGAGCTTTTGCCCGGTTTTCCAGAGAGCGTTTCGCAGCGACTCGGTTGAGTACGGTCGCGATCTCAACAATTTTATACGGCTTTCGCAAAAAATCGTACGCACCTTCGCGGATCGCTCGAATCGCATCATCGATCCCACCATGACCGGTGCTGATGATGATATCTGTTTCAATCTTCTCTTTGTTGATGTAATCGATCACACCCCAACCATCGATACCTGGCATCTTCAGGTCGGTGATCACAGCGTCGTAAACGTTTTCAGAAAGAGCGTCGATCGCTTCCTGTCCCCCCTCACAAACCGTCACATCGTGACCAATCTGTTCAAGTTCGTCTCCCATGACCATGCGGATGGGAGCTTCGTCATCTACGAAAAGTAAGCGCAAACGCCGAGCACCTGTTGCACTCGCGTCGTCGTTCCTTGACGACATACTGACTTCCTGTCTTGTGTCTCGACGCAAACGTGATGTGTGCATCGGGCGTGTACTTTGATAATTCAGAAAGAGGGTAATAACAGAATCTTCAAAACGTAGCAATTCGATTTCTTGAGGGAAATAACAGGGTTTTACTCACTTTTATAAAATTTACAGGAACTCTTTTAGATGGGAATTTGCCGGACATATCGATAATCTGAGGCTTCATCTCGATTTGTGTCAGGGAACGCATGCCTCCAAAACTTCTTGTCAGTATTCGTAATTCTTTGGAAGCCCAAATTGCAGCCAGAGAAGGTGTCGACGTTATCGACGTTAAAGAGCCGCAGCAGGGGTCACTTGGAATGGCGAGTCTTGATGTCATCCGAGAATGCGTGAGCATTGTTCATGAAATCGCTCCCCAAAGTCTCCTCAGCGCTGCGTGTGGCGAAGTGACAGATTGGACGACTGCTGTCATATCGACTTCCGGACAGCTTTTGGATCTACAGTTCCTGAAAATCGGCCTGGCAGGGCTGGCGAACGAACAAAACTGGCAGCAACAATGGAACGCCACTCGGGAAATGCTGCTGCCAACGCCGAGCGATTCCAACATACCAAAGTGGATCGCAGTTGTTTATGCCGATGCGGACGAGGCTCAAGCTCCTCCGGTGAAGGATATCATCGCTGCCGCAGCTCAGGAAAACTGCGCTGGTGTTCTCTTCGACACTTACGCGAAGAACGACCGTCGATTCTCCGACTGGATCAATAACGACCAACTTCTGGAGTACCTCGACCTCATTCACGAAGCAGAAATGTTCTGCGCAGTTGCAGGCAAGCTGATTATGGAAGACGTCTCACGACTTGCGAGCCTGCCAGTAGACGTGATTGCCGTCCGGTCAGCGGCGTGCGAAGAAGGAAAGCGAACCGCGTCACTTTCAGCAGACCGCATCAGGGAACTACAGCAACGCATTTCAGAGAATGCAGTCGTGACATAAGCAATGTCGAAGTGCCGATTCAGCTCCCCAAAGCTTCATCGCTTACGAAACTGTCCTGAAAAAGTTTCCCAATATGATCCGTTTGGGCGCTCGCCACGGATCATATTCTGATTGACTCTCCAAAACGGGGCTAGCGACCAATGGTGTCTACCCTCGAGTTTCTTGCCATGAGCCGAACGCGCTAGCGCCGGGCAATTTGCGAAAAAACGTTGTCCCGCGCAAGGCCCGTGGCTAGCGCCAACGGCTCATGAGCCTTGCCCGCAAGCACAATGTACACGGTCTTGGGCGAGCGCCCTGCGGCTGATGCAGACCGAACCAATACGGGAAGTTGTTACAAGGCTATTTCTCAGCACTCGCGTGCAATTCTAACTGACCAAGCACTCACCGCGCGAGTCGCTGCTGCAGCTTCGATTTCGAAACGAGCTTCCTGCGGTGCAGACCTTTTGAGATCAACTTTCCCTTGCACATTGCCTCGACACGAAACAAATAGTCGCGACCGGTCGCATTAACGATGGTAGCTGCGAACGCCACTTCATCACCAATACGAGCCATCCCCAAATGTTCGATATCAACCTGCGTCCCGACGGTCAGATCGTCTTCCTCAAGAAACGGTTCAAGAAGTTCCATCGCCGTTTCTTCCAGCAGCCAAACCAGAAACGGGGTCGCGAAGACAGGCGGAAGCCCTTCGAATGTGATGGTATGGGATTCGAGAATCGTCTTTGTCGATTCGTGTCGTAGTCCCGTTTTCAGTCCAGATTTCATGGCAATCAGTCGAATCGAAGGCGAGAGAGTTTCATTGATAATAATCGCTGGCAGGAGGAATTCGAGAGTCTTATTCAGGAAAAGCGAACAATTCTACTAACTGAAATACGAAGAGTACGATTGGCAATCATGTCATTCATCAAACACTCACAAATTTTCCTTCTTAGATTCTTTGTGCCTCTGCGACTTTGCGCGCAATTTCTTTGAATCTCGCGCCAAGCCGCAAAGTGATGGAGAGACAAGAATTCACATATCACTGTCATGTATTGATCTGCGACTTTCTGCACCTGAATCAAAATAGCGACCCTGTCAATCCTTTTTCCTCAGTGCTCTCGGTGTGCTCTGTGGCTAATTTTCTTTCACCTCCTCACGCACTCACGATTTCAATGCCAGGACAACTTCGCACTACTGAAATGTAAAAGCAAAATTTCTTCGGTTCCCGTTTGCCAGGTCGATTTGATTCGCTAAGATTCTCCCAAGTGACTTTCATGTCACAAAATGCCGCCGTAGCTCAGTTGGCAGAGCGAGGCTTTCGTAAAGCAATTAAGCATGTTAGTGAAACGTTGAATACCGCTTGTTTAATGCGGTATTTGTTGTTTTTTGCTTTGCTCTAAATCAACCAGATGTGCTTGAAAACACTCTTTCAGGTTGTCGCGACAACCGCCAGTTCGCAGTGGTGAAGAAACCCCCGGCAGGATGAAGCGGAATTCGTCGGCCTCCGCCATGGAACGTTGTTTCTGTAGCTTCCCGCTTTGCCTCAGATACATTGAAGGCACCGACGTTCGTAATTCTATCGATGGCAAAAAGGTCGTGCGATCCGGACCCAGGGGGCGAAACAAGGGGTCCTGCGCAATCTCCTCGAGCGACTGCCCAAGAACGACTTCCGCGACACGACCCGCCACGCAATATCCGGTGCCGGAGTAAATG
>JAJDEL010000935.1 GCA_029259835.1 Planctomicrobium sp.
AACTGGCATCAAAAGATCTCGAGGCAACCCAAAATCTGAATCCCCCCCCTGCCCTGCCGAAGACAGCGTCCCTGGCGATGCTGATTGATCATCTCACTCAATATGACCGCGAAGCGGAAGTGTTAGATCGAGAGCAAATCACACTCGAAAATTTGACCGAGCCACCTCAACTCTCTTCACCCGAAGCACTTGAGTTACTCATTGATCAATTCAACAATACAGCAACTGAACTCGAAAAATGGGATCAACAGGCAAGCTTGCTCACGGAAATCGAGCCAGTCGAATTGGGCGAAATTCAACCACTCACCGAGTTGTTGTCTTCAATCGAGACCAAGTTACTCGAAGAACAATCCTTGCGGCGTCAACTAGATAACCTTGAAGAAATTGAAGCGCCGAATTCACCAATCGACACTGAAACACTCACCGAATTCATCAAGCAACTTACGCTCTCCCAGCAGGAATTTGAAACACATCAGACGCAAACCGAGGAATTGGCGCAAGAATTGAACACATTGGCGGAAACATTGCGGCAGGCAACTCTCGACAAGGACTGCCCTGTTTGCGGCGGTCCGCTTGATGCAGACCGACTCCTCGAACAAGCCGGGAGATCCGTTCCATGAGCGACTCTCAATACACTGGATTACTCATCATCGGAGACCCGCATCTCGAAGGGCGTCAACCGGGATTTCGTAAAGACGATTACCCGAACGTCATTCTTGACAAACTCGAATGGTCGCTGGATTACGCACGAACTCACAATCTTCTCCCTGCGATTCTGGGAGACCTGTTCGATAAACCTCGCGACAATCCGACTTGGATGATTGGACGACTCATCGAGATACTCCAAGGAGAAATCCTCAGCATTTACGGGAACCACGATGTTCACTATCAGCCTGAATTGACAAATGATGACACTCTGAGCCTACTCGTAAAAGCCGGGTGCTTGCGGATAGTGAGTGCTGAATCTCTCTGGTCCGGAATGATGAACTCTCGCACAGTCATCGTCGGTGGATCGTCGTATCGTCAAAAAATCCCGAAGCAGTTTGACACCGCGGAGTACAGTAAGAAAAACGAAACAGACCCCTTCGTCGTTTGGCTCACTCACCATGACATCCTGATTCCTGGCTACGATGAAGGACGGATCAAACCGGTTGAAATCGAGGGAGTCGATCTGCTTGTCAACGGTCACATACATCGTCGACTCGAAACAGTCACCAAGGGAAATACGGACTGGTTGACACCTGGGAACATCAGTCGTCGATCCCGAAGCGACGCGACGAAGGAGCATGTTCCGTCTGTTTTGCGGATCGATATTGAATCGTCATCCGTGGAAAGATCGTATGTCGAAATCCCGCATCAATCGTTTGATGTTGTTTTCCATGACGCCATCATTGATTCGGCAGCGAAGATTGAATCGTCCGCGTTCGTTGCAGGACTTTCAGAACTACAAGCGAGAAAAACGAACAGTGGAGCGGGACTCACGGAGTTTTTGAGAAAAAATGTCGATCAATTCGAACCGAAAATCATTGAAGAAATTTGGAAATTGGCGGAAGAGGTGACTGATGAGTAAAGACAGCAACGATAGCAAGCAAAACATCGAAGAACTCCAGAGTCGCTACACCGACTTGAATACTCGCAAGATTCAGGCTGAAACGAACCTGAAGAACGCGCAAAAACAATTAAAAACACTCAAACAACAGGCAAAGAAAGAGTACGGGACTGACGACGTTAAAGAGTTGCGAAAACAACTTGACGAGTTAAAGATTGAAAACGAACGCAAACGCGAGGACTACCAGAAGAGTCTCGATGAAATTGAACAGAAGCTTGCGAAAGTTGACGAGGAATACGCCGCTTCCGCCAACGCTTCTTCAACCAAGGACGACTCTGAATGAGTCTCGACGAATCATCTTCTGGTCGACTTGCCGCCGATGTAAAAACATTGAGCACGCCGGAGTCCGTGCGCCGGAGGATTGATCGTTTAATTGATCGCCGAGACGAGAAGGTTCGAGACTCGCAAGCACTCGACAAGAACTTTCGAAAACTGAACGCGTTTCTGGATATTGCCGATGACGTTTCTCTGGCTCTGGAACAATTGAGCGAGGAACTGTTTCAACAATTGCTGGGAATGGTCCAGGAAAAATTAACGATAGCGTTGCAGGAGATCTTGGACCAACCCGTCGCCTTTCGCGCCCGACCTGATTTCAAGAGGGGAGCAGCGACTGTCGAATTTTACATCGAACGTGATGGGAACGAAGAAGATATTCTTCGTGGTCAAGGAGGCTCGGTGACCAATATCCTCAGTGTCGGTTTGCGTATGTTCGCGCTCATGACACTTGAAGAAACCGAGCACCGTCGCTTTCTGGTTCTTGACGAACAAGACTGCTGGCTCCGCCCTGATCTGGTGCCGCGACTGGTGAAAATGGTGCAAGAGGCAGGGCGTGCTCTCGGTTTTCAAGTCTTAATGATCAGCCACCACGAAAGCTCACTCTTCGAACGATACGCCGACCGCATTTATCGCTTGAGCTTGAACTCTGAGGGCAGCATTCAGGCTCAGCAAGTCCTGACAGATTCAGAAAACTCCGTCGAGCAGCCGAATGTCATTCGCCCTAAATCTTCTGGTAGGTTGTTTGATTGAAAAATGGATCACTTAGTTGACCGCGTGAGCAACTACGTTCTCCTCATTCTTCACAGGCTCCTCAGTCTGAATCTCTGAGTTCGTTCTGACTCCGAAGAGATTCCCATAAATCGTGTAGAATGTCGGTACGAGTAATAGCACGAAAAACGTTGAGAACATGAGCCCAAAGCAGAGGCTTGTTGCCATCGGAATCACAAGTTGTGCCTGAAAAGATGTCTCCAGGAGAATCGGAAGTAAACCAGCAACAGTCGTCAAGGATGTCAACAAAACCGGCCTGAAGCGGCGTTGTCCTGCCTGAATTGCTGCCTCTTTAATTGAAAGACCTTCGCGTGTTCGCGCGTTGATAAAGTCGACGAGAACGATGGAATCATTCACGACAACACCTGTCAGCGCGACTAAGCCCAACACGCTAAACAGCGTGAGCGGAAGCCCCATGAAGAAGTGTCCCCAGATGGCACCGACAATTCCGAACGGAATAATCGACATCACAATGAGCGGTTGACCATACGAGTTGAATTCCATTGTCAGCAAAACAAACGTTGCAAACATCGCGACGGCTAAACCGATTCCGAGACTACCAAACGATTCAGTATCCTGCTCCTGCTTTCCTTCCCAGCGAATTCTGAGATCGGGATACTTTTCCAAGAGTTCCGGAATGAATTTTTTTTGAAGTTGCAGGACGATCTCTTTTGTATTTCCCAGAGTCGTATCCACATCTGCGGAAACCGTAATCGAGCGTTTTTGATTGATGCGGTTGATTTCTGAATAGCCTCGGTTCACCTCTACGTTGGCAACTTCTGTGAGCGAGCGTTGCACGCCGTCGCCGGGATCGACGCGAATGTCATCGAGACTCGCCAGCGAGCGACGTTCGTCTTTCGGATAACGAACCATCAGCTTGACTTCGTGCCGCCCACGTTGCAGCCGCATCACTTCCTCCCCATAGAAGGAGGCTCTAACTGTCCGGGCGATCACATCCAGCGGCACCCCTAAAGGAGTTCCGGTCTCTTTTTCCGTGAGTTGGATTTCCCATTTCCCTGGTTGAGAATCATCGCTGATATCTTGAGTGCCTGGGTATTTCGCAAGTTCGAGCTTTGCTAGCTCAACGGCTGCTTCAAGTTCGGCCATATTCTCTGCAGGTGCCAACAATTTGAATTCGATAGCCTTCCCTCCGGGGCCCCGCTCTTGGGAGCCAAAAGTAAGTGATTCTGTTCCTGGAATCTCACCAACAATTTTTCGCCATTCTTTTGCAATTTGATTGCTCGTAATCGATCGATGAACACTATCAACGAGTTGCGCGTGGACGTAGCCAATATGAGAGCCGTCACCGGAACCACTTGCAACAGAACCTGGCCCTCCCATCTGTGGCGCTGAACCGACAACCCGATGCGTGACCAGAAGCAGAGGAGATTCCTTCGTCGAATACTTTTTATTGATCTCTTCAATGGCGTCTTTCAACCTAATTGTCGCGTCTTTCGCGGCATGGCTTGGTGTTCCATCAGGGAAGGTGACATGGGCGACCACCTCCGGGACATCTAGCTTGGGAAAGAAATCTCGCTGAACGGTTCCGTTAAACACAATCGTCAACGACATGACAACAATCGTAAACGCAGAACAAATTGTGATGAATGGATTCGCGACACAAAAGCGAACCACCGGAGTGTAAATTCGATTGATAAATCCGTTCAGCAACCCGTTCGTAAAATTGTTGATTTTGTCAGTGAGAATAGACGACTTCTTTTTGCTGTGCGCGAGGTGGCAAGGCAAAATGAAAACGCTCTCGAAAAGAGAAATCACCAGCATCGCGATCACAGCCACGGGCAAGACCGCAAAGAATTTTCCCATAATCCCACTGACAAAGAACATCGTTGAAAAGGCAAACACAGTCGTTGTGACCGATGTTGATACGGAAGGGACAACTTCATATGTGCCGTCGATTGCCGCTTGAGTGAAGTTTTTCCCCATCTGCCGGTGTGAATAGATATTTTCACCAACAACAATCGCATCGTCCACGACAATTCCGAGAGCGATTAGAAATGCAAACATTGAGAGCATGTTGAGAGTTTGGTCAAATTGCCACAATACGATACAAGCTCCCAGAATCGAAATCGGAATTCCCATCGCAACCCAGAAAGCGAGTCGAATCTCAAGAAACAAAGCAAGGATAATGAAGACCAGAACCAGTCCCTGTAATCCATTTTTTGTGAGCATCTCAAGTCGATCTTTGACATCGATCGACACGTCTCCCCAAGTTGTGAATTCATATCCTTGGGGAAGCTCATTCGCACCGACATACTTCTTGACCGCTTCCGTAAGTGACAGCA
The DNA here is from genome assembly GCA_029259835.1 of Planctomicrobium sp. Taxonomy (GTDB): domain Bacteria; phylum Planctomycetota; class Planctomycetia; order Planctomycetales; family Planctomycetaceae; genus Thalassoglobus. The sequence goes on from JAJDEL010000935.1 coordinate 4,957, forward strand.
AATCTTCGCCGCTCGCAGCTTTCACTGTGATCGCGAGTCCGGCATTTCCGTTGATGCGGCTAATCGAAGTTGTGTCGAGAAATTCGTCTTGTACTGTTCCTAAATCTCCCACTCTGAGCACAACTCCCCCTTGTTGAGTGACTATGGGGATTTGGGCAATATCTTCTCCATAAATGCGTTTGTCTTTTGCACGCAGTAGATATGTTTCGCTGTCGTCTCGAATTGTCCCCCCTGGGAGCTCCAGATTACGAATGCGAATGCGTCGAGCAACATCAGTCAGGCTCAAACCGTATTCTCGCAGGCTTTGCTCTGGGATCTGTACGTCAATCTGATATTTTCTCTCACCAACAATGTCTGCAACAGAGACTTCTGGAATTTGGAGAAGGTCATCTCGGACCCTTTCTGTCACAGTGCGAAGCTGGAGTTCAGCGTCGTCTCCGCTTGATTCGGCGGCGATGATTCCGATTGTGATTGCAGGGTTTCGCAGCGTCAGTTGCTGAACTTCAGGTTCTTCAGAGAGATCCGGGAAAGTCGAGATCCGATCGATTTCCGATTGGATTTCGTTCAAGACTTTTTGAACGTTGGGAACACTCGTTTTCACCTCAATGATAACGTTTCCGGCTCCTTCCTTTGCAACGGAAGTCACCTTCTTCAGCCCGTCGATCGAACGGATCGCTTCTTCAATTTTCTGACAAATTCCGGTCTCAACTTCTTCTGGACTAGCCCCTGGGTAAGGAACAGACACGAGAATAATTTCCAGATCGAACTGCGGGAATTCTTCGCGTCTGAGAGTCCACCCAGCCATCGCTCCGAAGAGTAGCACGGTAATCATCACCGTATTCATTGCCGGTGAATGTTCTATCGCCCATTTGACAACCGACTTCATAGCTGAACCTCTTCTTCATCTTTGGTTGAGTCGCTTGAGGCCTGTTCCTGCTCTTCGGAAGGTTCTCGAACCACCATTCCTTCTGCAACTGCAGCCAGGGGCGAAGTGATGACACGATCTCCGATTTTCAATTTTGATGACAACTGCAGAATCGCGTTTGAATCGATTACTTTCGCAACAGTGACATTTTGAATTTTGAGAGTTCCGTTGTCATTCAGCCACAGCTTGCCCCCCGGCCTGACCGCTTCAACTGGAACGCTGAGAAGCGGTTTTTTGAATTGAAGTGGGATTCGAACAGTCACAAACATCCCACTGAGAAGTGTCGGTGGCGTCACCGAAATCGGTCCGGCTCCGACTCTCTTTGAAGTCGTTTGTTGCGGGTTCTCAACAAGAATTCTCGCCGGGAATGTACGCGTCTCGCGGCTCATGCCTGTTCCCTCAAAACGAGTCAACATTCCTTGCCAGCTGGTTTCGATTCCAGAAAATTCGTACACAACTTCACAGGGAACTGGTTTAATTTCAATCGGATCAATACGAATCGAATCGGGCGATTGCCCCTCAAGCTGTTCAAATTGCTGCTTCCAAATCCAGGCCAACTCACTGGCCTGTAACTGGCAACGAACTTCCATGCGGCTTGAATCACTGATGTGAGCGAGAGTTTGCCCAACGGCGGCGAAGTTTCCTTCTTCGATTTGATCATCCGCAATACGACCGGCAATGGGGGCTGTGATGACGCAGCGAGCGAGATCAAGCTCCGCCTGCTTTAAGACTGCTGCTTCGACTTTCCGTCTCGCCTGAGTCACGGCCTTGTTTTGATTCTTGGAACTCAGGTCGTTTTTGAGTTTCTGCAAGACGTTTCGTGCAACAAGCTCTTTGCCAATGGCATCGTCAAGAGCCGAATCACTGGTTGCTTGACGTTCAAATAGTCGCCGAGTTCGGTCCAGGTGGTTTTGCTGTAGTCCTCGATCTTCGTCCGCAATCGTGACGAGAGTTGCTAAATTGTCGAGTTCGATATTGAGCGAACTGATTTCTGCGTCGATCTGTTCAAGCTCTGCCTGCTGCCTCTGAACCTTGAGTGCGTATTCTGCTCTATCAATTTTAAACAGCAGGTCTCCTTTCTTCACGAAGTGACCGCTCCGCGCTTTGTCTGATTTCTTTTCAATGCGTCCGGCGACTTCGGCGCCGACAGTGATCACCCGAAACGTCGTTGCTTCTCCATCGAATTCAATCGTGATCGGCTGATCGAATTGAGTAAGTTCGACGGTCTCAACGAGAACACCCGCTGCACTTCCGCCTTCGTCATCCGTTTCAATTTCCGGTTTTTGCCCATACAAATAAAAAGTCAACACTCCAACAACAAGAATGCTGATGGAGCCAAGAATTCGGATAAACAGGGACATCGATTTCGCTTCCAGAAATGAGTGACGTGTTGCTTTCGCGTTCATGACTCAGTTTCTAATGAGTTGGATTCGAGAAGACCTACCAAGAGTAAGTCGACATACTGTGAAACATATTCTTCAAACGTGTGATCAGTCGGTGGCTTACCGAGCATTTGAGTCAGCATCGCTGGCCCGTGCATCGATGTGAGAATGAACAGCGCGGTGGCATCGCAATCGACCTCGCGGATCAGTTTTTTCTCGCACGCGCGAGAGAGCCACGCTGAAATCGCTCGGATATTTCGAACTGGGGGCGGCTCATCGAAGGACGCCATCAATTCCTCGATTTCTATTCCACTCCAGCGCAACAGTTCCATTCTGCGGACGATATCGGTGAAGAAAACGGCGAGTTCTCGAAGAAGTTCGGTTAATTGATCACCGAACGCTCGGTCATCAGGACCACGCTCAACCATTTCACCCCAGGCAGGTGGACCGCACGGTTTTACGCATTCCACGATCAAATCTTGCTTACTATGAAATCGTTTGAAGATTGCCTGAGATGAAACGCCAAGCTCACGTGCGATCACATCGGTCGAAACAGACGGACCATGCTCCAGAAAACACTTTCGTGCTGTTTCCAGAATTTCCTGATCAGAAATAGTGCGGGGGCGAACCACGAAGGCATCCAAGTCATTAGTTAGTGACCAGCAACTAACTAATGATTGCGTTTGCCTCGGTTCTTGTCAACTGAAAAGAATCTCGCGGCATGAAGAACGCAAACAAAGATCTGATTCCACGTTTATTCACAGACAAGACTCAACATATGACCCTCTGTATTATGGCGTTGCGCCATTGAACGTTCTAGTTCATCGAGGAAGTGATCAATCACATCTTGCTTGGTTTCCCAGCGACTTTCCCAGTTCAAAAACTGTTTTTCATCAATTTGATATGGGACTTGAGGTGAAGTGTCCGTCCGTTGATCGTGGTTTCTGGCTCCATCCTGCATTTCTGAGTGCGACATACAGGCTCTCTCTCTAAGGGTGATAACTACCCTGGAGATCGGTCAGATCGGGATGAATTTCTGAGAGTTTAGGTAGAAGCGGAAGACTTTTCCGTATTCGAAGAGTTGGTAAGCCGGGTAACCTTTACAACCGGTTTCACGCTGTGTTCTGGATCTCCTTCCAGGCATACGGAAGGAATTCGAGAAGGTCGGACGCGATCATAGCTCGCGGGGTCAGTTCTTCAGCGGCGAGATCGCCTGCGATGCCGTGAGCGCAAACTCCAAGCTGTGCGGCTTCGAATGCAGACATCCCTTGAGCAAGCAGACTGACAATCACACCAGTCAAAACATCACCTGTCCCACCGGTTCCCATTCCGGAATTGCCGGTTTGGTTGGTGTAGACTCGCAGACCATCGGTGACGATTGTTCCGGCTCCTTTCAGAACCAGAACGACTTTGTGATCCGCAGCAAATTGCAAAGCAAGCGATTCGCGATTCTGTTGAACGAAAGAAATTTCCTTCCCGATGAGCTTGGCGAACTCCCCAGGATGCGGAGTAAGGACGCGAACTCCAACATGGTCCTTCAGCACTTCAGGATGACCCGCCAAAGCGTTCAACGCATCCGCATCAAACACGAGAGGATGCACTGTTGTGCGGTAAACTTGAGACACCATACGGTCCAATTCTTCTGACCGACCAAGTCCGGGGCCAACGGCTCCAGCGTTTGCAATCGCAAGTCGCGATTCAATTGCTGGCAGGGCATCGTACGTGATTCTGCCGTGAGAATCTCCTGTGAGTGGAATGGTGAGGTACGAAGGTTCGAACGCCGCAACTGTCGGAAGAATGACATCTGGAACGACCAATGAGACAAGCCCTGCTCCGCTGCGCAGTGCGCCCATTCCAGCCAGCGAAACTGAACCTGCCATTCCAGTGCTACCGCCAACGATGATTGCTCGCCCGAACGTTCCCTTGTGACCATCGTCCGGACGATCAGGGAGTGCTGGAAGGGGTGATACCGACATGAGAACTCCAAATGAAAACGCGAATTTGTCTCACGTTTATTCTCGCACTTTGCGACTGGAATCTCAATTGGTCAGTCGATTCTCATGCCTTCTCAGGCTTCAAATGATGGATCGTCAACACGAAAACCGCACTCCGATGTCGTGCCCGTCAGACTGAGTGATTCATCACAGCACGATTGAGACTGCAATAGTCCAACTTAGGAGTCGCGTGGTATGAAGCCACCAAATTAAAAGCCCGGCATTTTAGAAATGCCGGGCTTTTTCGCTGTGAATGTAGCACTTTATTCGCGTGCAGCTCCTTACTCGTCAGTCACGCAGCCTTCGCTGGCGCTCTTTACATTCTTGATGTATTTATAGAGCGTACCGCGTGTGAATTTATACTCTGGCTCATTCCAGTCGGCTTTTCGTTGAGCAAGTTCTTCTTCGGAGATCGCGATATTGATCTCGTTGACTTCGGCATCGACTGTGATCTGGTCACCGTTTTGCACAAGTGCAATCGGTCCTCCTTCTTGCGCTTCAGGTGTGACATGACCGATGATGAATCCATGCGATCCGCCAGAGAATCTGCCATCTGTGATCAAGGCAACTTTGTCACCCAAGCCGACTCCCATCAACGCGGATGTCGGCGTGAGCATTTCCGGCATTCCCGGGCCACCTTTCGGGCCTTCGTAGCGAATGATAATGACTTCGCCCCCTGTGATTTCATTTTTCTCAAGTCCACTCAACATCTCTTCTTCACTGTCGTAGCACAAAGCCGGCCCATTGAAGACCAATCCTTCTTTTCCAGTGATCTTAGCGACGGCACCGTCTGGACAAAAATTCCCCCGCATGATTCTCAGGTGTCCAGTTTTCTTGATCGGATGCTCCAAATCATGGACGATGTCCTGATCTTCATCCAAAGCTGGGACTGACTCCAAATTCTCTGCGAGAGTCTTGCCGGTCACGGTCAGGCAATCACCGTTGATGAGACCTTTGCCAAGCAGGTACTTGAGGACCGCTGGCGTTCCCCCAACCTGATGCAAATCTTCCATGACATATTTCCCGGAAGGTTTGAGATCTGCCAGGTATGGGATTCTGTCAGAAACAGCCTGGAAGTCATCGATTGTCAAATTGATGTCAGCACTACGAGCAATTGCTATTAAGTGCAAGACCGCGTTCGTCGAGCCTCCCAAAGTCATGATGAGGACCATTGCATTTTCGAGCGAATCACGCGTAATGATATCGCGAGGTTTGATGTCTTTCTCCATCAGGTTGAGAACGGCTTTTCCAGAGTCGATGCACTCCTGAGTTTTCGCCGGATCTTCTGCCGGGATTGATGACGAATACGGCAGCGACATTCCCATCGCTTCGATTGCCGAGGCCATCGTGTTCGCCGTGTACATTCCTCCACAAGCTCCGGCTCCGGGACAGGAACGTTTGACAATTTCCTGCCTTTCTTCATCCGTAATCCGACCAGCGAGGTATTCTCCGTACGACTGAAACGCAGAGACGATGTCTAGCTTCTCATTACTCAGCCCGCAGCCTGCTTTAATCGTTCCACCATAGACCATAATTGCCGGGCGATTCAGCCGCGCCATGGCCATCACGCAACCAGGCATGTTTTTATCGCAACCAGGCAAGGTCACCAGGGCATCGTACCACTGGGCACCCATCACCGTTTCAATCGAGTCGGCGATCAAATCGCGGGACTGAAGCGAATAGCTCATCCCGTCTGTTCCCATTGAAATTCCGTCGCTGACGCCAATCGTATTAAACCGCATCCCAATCAAGTCGGCCTCTTCAACACCATCTTTGACGTTCTTTGCCAGGTCGAGGAGGTGCATGTTGCACGAATTCCCCTCATACCAGCAGGATGCGATCCCGACCTGCGCCTTGTTCATATCCTCTTCAGTCATGCCAGTGGCGTACAGCATCGCCTGTGAGGCACCTTGAGAGCGAGGCTGGGTAATTTTCGCGGAGAATTTGTTCAGTTCAGTCATTGTTCGTCTTAAGAGGTAGGGGCTAAGGGCAAGTTGTCATTCACGAGGCAGTTTGACGACTTTTCAGGAATGAGTCGAGCCACCGAGAAAAAGTTCGGAGCCTCATCGACTTTGATTGATCTGATTCCTCCAGACAGTCGCAGAGCGAAGTTCATTCATACCACGTGATCTCAGGCCGACTCAACGATTCCGTACGATTAAAATGATTATCCAGCGGAGATGCAAACACCAAACCGATTGGGCACTCGCTGTTAGATTTTTACTACCTCCTCACCGATCAATCTCATCGCAAATTCTCCAATACCACGGCGTTTCACGCTGTTCCGTGATCAATTGTGAAGTACGGTACAATTGATGCATTTCGTTCCATGTCATTGACAGATAATGAAAAGCTTCTCCGCATGATTGGCAGGAAACATGAAATTGCGAAAGACGACGCAGCCACTGCATCAATCAGAACCGTCACAATCACTTCAACAAAGTGCTTTGACATGTTCATTGTTAGGAACTGGCGCGGCGTTTGGGAGTCGAGTTATCCCAAATCGTTACTTCGTAGACACGCTTCAACTCGACACGACAGAAGAATGGATTGAACAGAAGACCGGGATTCTCGAACGTCGGCACGTCAATACTGAAACCCTCACCGATCTCTGTATTGAAGCCGCCCAGGAATCTCTCGCACAATCAAAACTCGATCCTGCTTCAATCGATCTCATTATTGTTGCGACATCGACTTCAGACTATTGCATGCCTTCGACGGCCTGTATGGTGCAACGCGCGTTGGGGGCGACTCATGCCGTGGCGTTTGATTTGAATGCTGCCTGTGCCGGGTTTGTGCATGCTCTCGAAGCAGCTTCGCGGTGGATTGCTCCTTCAACACAGAACGCATTGATTATTGGGGCCGACTGCGGTTCTCAATTGACCGACCAGAATGACCGACTGACTGCGGTCTTTTTTGGAGATGCCGCAGGTGCGGCGGTCTTGAGTTCAAACGGCTCTGGAAGAATCCTCTCTTCATACTTACGAAGTTCTGGAAATGACGAAGCTCTGATTGCCAAGTCGGGCGAAAAGCTGAGCATGAATGGTCGTCAAGTTTGGGAGTTTGCGACGCGCGTCTTGCCTGAGACCGTTCGCCAGTTAGCAGATCGAGCCAAGGTCTCTGTTGACGATATCGAGTTGATCATTCCACATCAGGCAAACCTCAACATTCTGCAAACTGCCGCAGAAGAATTACAAATCAGCATGGATCGGGTGATGGTGAATCTTGACCGTTTCGGAAATACAATCGCTGCCAGCATCCCGGTTGCACTCGATGAAGCCCTCAGAGATGGTCGCATACATCGCGGAGATCTCATTGCCCTGGTCGGCTATGGAGCCGGTCTCACCTGGGGAGGACAGTTGTGGCAAATCTAAAATCTCGGCGGTCGCCGTTTCAATGCCTCAGGAAATCGTGACTTTCCTCTGCTTTACTGAACATGCAATTTCTCCAGAATAATAAGTACGTCATGGGAAACCCCATAAAAACACTTTTGAAAATTACTCAGTCTTACGGACCGAAGGCAGGTGGAGTTTACCTCGTCAACAAACTGGGATGTGTCTCTTGCAAAATTGTTGTCGAACATCTCGTCACATTGCCGGTCGATCAGATCAGCGATAGCGGTCCGTTGCCTGTTGGGTTTGAAGCTCGTTGGCTAACACCAGAAGAAGTTCGCGAATTCTCACAGGATATCGGCAACGACCTGCCTCTGGAATTCGTGGAAAACATAAAGAGCAACAACCGTTGCTTCGGGATTTTGACGCAAGGCCGACTTGCAGCCTATGGTTGGTATGCATTGCACCAGGTCGAACCGAAATACTTCTTTCAAGTCGGAATGCAGCTACCACCGAACCTGGTGTACATGCACAAAGGATTCACACATCCCGACTACCGCGGTCAACGTCTGCACGCGATGGGAATGCAACGAGCATTGCAATCACTCAGCGAGGAAGGTGTGGAAGCGATCATCTCGACTGTTGACTGGACCAACTTCGCGTCTCTGAGAAGTTGTGATCGATTGGGCTACCAACGGCTTGGACGACTCATGAAATGTACCCTGCTTGGTCGCACCTTCAGTCGATTCCCCGTCGCCGCAGTCCAATTCGGTATTACTCAAGGCTCCCAACGTCCTTCACTGGCTCCTGCACAGGGTTGATTCACTTTGCCCGCTCCTCACCGACGCAATCAATCGTAGCGTAGGTGAAGCAAGTCATTGATAATTGGTGGGGTACGTTCTCGATTTTGCTATTGATGACCTTGACGAGTCGCTATGACCCGATTTCTAATGCGTCTATCGAGGATGTTCTTTAGAAGCTAAGAGACGCACGGTCATGATCCGATCACTCCTGATGATTTCTGTGTTCTCTTACGTATTCCAAGTTTGCGTGAGTGGGTATTCTGAAGAGCAAGAAAAGAACCCGGTCTTTCAGGTGATTCAGAAGAATCTCAAGGCAGCGGAACAAGAAGATCTCGATGCCATGATGGCAACAATTCATCCTCAAAACCCCGGTTTTGAGCAAACTCGAAAAGCCGCACTCAATTTGTTTGAACGCGTTGATCTCAAGTACACCGTCAAAGACCTCAAAGTCTTGAGCACGAGCGAATCAGAAATTAAAGTCGCTTTTAAGCAGACAATGCGAAAAATACGCGGAGGCGTGTTTAGCAACAATACGATCACCGGAGTTCACGTACTGCGAAAACACGAAAGTAAGTGGAAGTTCTTTGGTACTGAAATCCAGAAAATTGAATTTCCAGACTGACTGACACGTCACCATAAACAGCACAATGAGTCACCCTATGAATTACGATGAACATCTCCAAGCGACGCGGCGTTTCTTTCTTCAGGTTGTCGCTGGTGGTGCGGCTTCGGGGTTGTTGGCTCGCACGGTGAGGGCTGGGGAACTTCCGACGGACTGCGCGAAAGCTTGCGAAGATTTCCTCAGGAAGATGGAGTACCTCACTCCGCAAGCAGAGTTCCGAAACGTCTCGCGCGGGACCCCTAAGCCGCATGATCTGTCAGATGAAAAGAAGCGCGAAGTCGGCTTAACTCCGGAAACCTGGAAACTTGAAGTCGTCTCTGATCCCGACAACCCTGCCGATCTTGGTGAAGAGTTCACGAACGAAGCAGGGAATGCAATCGACTGGAAGATTCTGATGAAGTTGGCAGAGGAGCACTCCGTTCGTTTCGCCAAAGTAATCACGTGTAACAACATCGGTCGACCGCTGGGAATGGGGATTTGGGAAGGCGTGCCGCTGCGAAAAGTTATCTGGATGACGCGCCCTAAGCAAAACCTGAGGCGTGTTTTCTACAGTGGATTTCACAACGATGATCCGAAGCAGATTTTCCGTAGTTCGCTCCCCATCGGACGTGTCCTTGAAGATCCATTCGACTTGCCACCTGTGATCCTCTGCTACAAATTGAACGGACACTTACTCACCGGTGAACGGGGTGCACCGGTCCGCATGGTCGTTCCGGAAACGTATGGATTCAAATCAGTCAAGTGGCTCAATCGACTTGTTCTCTCCAACATTCCTCATGCAAACGACACGTACGCCGATGCGAATAATGATGTCGACAGTGGAATGAAAACGTTCGCGCAGAGCATGCTCAAACCTGATGCAATTAAAGACGGAGAGCCGATTCCGATCACCGGATATGCTCAGGTCGGCGTCTCTGGACTGGCAAAAGTGCAAACGTTAATCCTGCCTCAAGACAAAGAATGGCTTGCGAGCGACCCGTATTTCACGAAAGCCAACTGGACCGACGCTCACATTTTGCCTGCGCCGCAGACGTGGGGTGGCGACTTGCCAGATGGAAAACTTCCGTCCAACATTCATCAGTTCAATTCTGAATCAGGTAAACCAGACAGTTGGCCGCTACGTCTCACAATGGCGCACTGGGCAACGGTTCTTCCTGGTCTCCCAGCAGGCAAGTACACGTTCCGCTGCCGCACTATCGATTCCAAAGGCCAAGCCCAACCCATGCCCCGACCGTTCCGTAAATCGGGGAGGAACAAGATTGAAGCTGTGGAAATTGAGGTCACTTGAGTGAACTCGTATTCATTTTGTTTTCAGTCGCTTTAGTGTTGGTTTTCAAATGTGTCTATGATTTGGTCGAAATCCAACTCGCTGTCTTGCAAGTCCTCGGCCCAACACGTGCGGCACTCAGCGAGTCTCCTACTTAGTCGTCCCTGAAAAAGTCGGGGTTGGAACGTTGGTTTTGAGATGGGTGGGTTGAGGGGAGGCCGTTTGTTCTTGGTGAGTGCTGTTGGTGATCTTACGTTGCCAGAATGGGGTTCGGCAAACTCTT